>NZ_JAKVIJ010000003.1:0-286782 GCF_022760965.1 Simplicispira sedimenti | reverse complement strand
GCACAGCGTAAAAAGGCCGCGTGAATCGTGGGTTAAGAGCTACACGAAACAGGGGCAAGGTCAGCAAAGGCAGCGCCGCTTGCGTGGCAGGCGGTGCGGCCACGGCGTGCATGCTGCACCAGGTACAGGGCTTCTTGAGATCGGCCAGGGTGCTGCTGCCCTCGTCGGGCAGCACATCGCCATCGGCCTGCACCCACAGCATGCCCGAGGCGGTACAGACCATCACAGCGCCCTCGGGGGCGGCACCCCCAGCCACCACGGCCTGCGCCAAGGTGGGCGCCAGTGCTCCAAATGCCACAGCCAGCATGGCCAGCAAGGCAATGCAGCGACGGCGGAGCTGGGAGGCGAACGTCGCGGCAGTGTAATCAAACGCTCGGCGCCGACCTTTGCGCCAGCGCAAGAGCCTGCGGCGCTATTTGCGCCGCGCCCGTGGGTGCGCCTGGTCGTACACCTTGGCCAGGTGCTGATAGTCCAGCCGGGTATAGACCTGCGTGGTGGTGATGCTGGCGTGCCCCAGCAGCTCCTGCACGGCGCGCAGGTCGCCGCTGCTTTGCAGCAGGTGGCTGGCAAAGGAGTGGCGCAGCATGTGCGGGTGCACCGGCGTGCTCAGCCCGGCGCGCTGGCTGCGCTGACGCAGGCGCAGCCAGATGGATTGGGCCGACAGGCGCGTGCCGCGCTGGCCCAGGAACAGCGCAGCGTCCAGCCGGCCAGGTGCAAACGGCGTGGCGCGCTGCGCCAGCCAGGCCTGCAGCGCCTGCAGCGCTGCCGCGCCCAGGGGCAGGCTGCGGCGCTTGCTGCCCTTGCCGCGCACATGCACTTCGGCGGCCTGCAGGTCGATCCAGCCGCGCCCCAGGCGCTCGGTGTCGGGGCCAGGGGCCACGTCCAGGCCTTCGAGCTCGCCCACGCGCAGGCCGCAGCCGTACAGCAGTTCGACCATGGCGGCATCGCGCGCCTCCAGCCAGGGGTCGGCGCCGTCTTCGGCATGGTCGGCCAGACGCACCGCATCGTCCACGCCCAGTGCCTTGGGCAAGGGCTTGGGGGCCTTGGGCGCACGCACGCCCTGCACGGGGTTGTGGTCGCTCAGGCCCTGGCGCGCCGCCCACAGGTAAAAGCCACGCCAGCCCGAGAGGATGAGCGCTATGCCGCGCCCGCTGCGCCCGCCCGCATGCATCTGCGCCACGGCGCGGCGGATGTGCGCGGTCTGCAGCTGCAACAGCGGCAAACCGACCTGTTCGGCCACCTGCTGCAGGCGCTGCAGATCCAACGTGTAGAGGGTGACGGTGCGCGCGGCCAGGCGCTTTTCCACGCGCACATGCTCGAGGTAGCGCAGGGTTTCGGGGGGCAGTGGCGCGGGGGCGGTCATGGGCTGGCCGCTTTGCAGGCCGCCCACGGCCCACGAATCCGGCGCGGCCCAGGCCAGCAGCCACCGCGCAAGGGCCGCCAGAATTCCACTGTGCAGGCGCTGGTGGCGTCCCCCTGCCCGCATCGCCCAGCGATGCGAGAGCGGGGGGAAGGCGCAAAGCGCCACAGGGGGGTGGTCACATCACCTCAAGCGCAGCAGCGCTGCGCTGGCGAGTTCTGCCATGCGCGCGAGGAAGTCGGTGCCCATGGTGGCGTCAAAGCGCTGCGGGTCGGGCGAGCCCAGCACCAGCAGACCGAAGGCGGGGGTGGCGCTGTCGATGGGGCCTTCGCGCAGGGGCAGCAGGGCCACGGACTGGGCGCTGTGCGCCACGGGTTCGGTCTCGCCCTCGGGCGTGACCAGCGCCTGGGGCAGCCACTGCGTGGGCTCGAAGCCCAGGTTGGGGCCGCAGAAGGGCATGGTCAGCGAGCTGGCAAAAGCCTGCGCATCTTCGCTGGCGCCCAGCGCAAAGTCGCAGTCGATGTAGGGCCCGGCCACGCCCCACACGCGCACGGCGGCCAGGGGCACGTCAAACAGGGCGCGGATGCTCTCGGTCACTTCGGTGGGCAGGTCGAACGGGTCGCGCACGGCGAGCAGGCGACCGGTCCACTGGTGCACCTTCTGGCCGATGGCGGCGTTTTCGGTGCCATGGCGCACCATTTCGATGATGCGCTGCTCCAGGCCCTTGATCTTCTCGCGCAGCATTTCGGCCTGGCGCTCCTGCAGGCTCACGGCGCGCTGGCCGTGCGGGCTGGTGAGCTGCACGCCCGCCAGCACCTCGGCATGGCGCTCGAAGAAGCCGGGTGTGCGCAGCAGGTATTCGGCGATGTCGTCTTCGGTGATGGGGGGAATGGCGTTGCTGGTGGTCATGGTGCGTCGGGAATGTCGATCTGGCCTTCGAACACGGTCACGGCGGGGCCGGTGAGGAACACGGAGTCGGCCTCCTGGCCGCTCCAGGCGATGGTGAGCAGGCCGCCGCGCGTCTGCACGTCCACGCGCGCATCGAGCAGCCCCAGGCGGATGCCCGCCGCCACGGCCGCGCAGGCGCCGGTGCCGCAGGCCAGGGTTTCGCCCGCACCGCGCTCGTACACGCGCAGGCGCACATGGCTGCGGTCCACCACTTGCAGGTAGCCCGCGTTCACGCGCTGCGGAAAACGGGTGTGGCACTCGATGAGCGGGCCGGTCTGCGCCACCGGGGCGGTGTCCACGTCCTCCACCAGTTGCACGGCATGCGGGTTGCCCATCGAGACAACTGCTATCAAAACAGTAGCTGCTGGCGCTTTCCCATCCAGCGCAAGAGGCCATTTTTTCCCTAAACCCTGGGGCACAGGCACCAGGCCTGCAGCGTCGAAGGGCACGCGCGCCGGATCGAACTGCGGGCGGCCCATGTCCACGGTGACGCGGCCGTCGGGGGTGAGTTCGGGTGCGATCACGCCCGACAGCGTCTGCACGCGGATGCGGTCCTTGGCGGTGAGCCCCTTGTCGCGCACATAGCGCGCAAAGCAGCGCGCGCCGTTGCCGCACTGCTCCACCTCGCCGCCGTCGGCGTTGTGGATCACGTATTCAAAGTCCAGGCCCGGCGCGGGCGCGGGGCGCACGGTCAGGATCTGGTCGGCCCCCACGCCGAAGTGGCGGTCGGCCAGAAAGCGGTAATGCGCGGGCGTGAGCCCCAGGCGTTCCTGGGTCTCGTCGAGCACGACAAAGTCATTGCCCGCACCCTGCATCTTGGTAAAGCGGATCTGCATGGCTTGGATTATCGTAGCTGTCGCAGCACCGTGGCACGGTGCCTTGTCCGGCTGTGTTTTTTCCGCAAGGAGCTTTCCGATGAATGACCTGAGCGCTTTCCCCATCACCCGCAAATGGCCGGCCCAGCACCCGGACCGCATCCAGCTCTACTCCCTGCCCACGCCCAACGGCGTGAAGGTGTCGATCATGCTGGTGGAAACCGGCCTGCCCTACGAGCCGCACCTGGTGAGCTTCGAGACCAACGACCAGCTCTCGCCCGAGTTCCTCTCACTCAACCCGAACAACAAGATCCCCGCCATCATCGACCCGCACGGCCCGGACGGCACGCCCTTTGCACTGTTCGAGTCGGGCGCCATCCTGGTGTACCTGGCGAGCAAGAGCGGGCGCTTTCTGCCCGCAGACACTGCCGCGCGCTTCGAGACGCTGCAATGGCTGATGTGGCAGATGGGCGGCGTGGGGCCCATGTTCGGCCAGCTCGGCTTCTTCCACAAGTTTGCGGGCAAGGACTACGAAGACAAACGCCCGCGCGACCGCTACGCAGCCGAATCCAAGCGCCTGCTGGGCGTGCTGGAGCAGCGCCTGACGGGCCGCCGTTGGGTCATGGGCGACGAGTACACCATTGCCGACATCGCCATCTTTCCCTGGGTGCGCAACCTGGTGGGCTTTTACGGCGCGGGCGAGCTGGTGGAGTTCGAGCGCTTCCCGCAGGTGCAGCGTGCGCTGGCGGCGTTCGTGGAGCGCCCGGCCGTGCAGCGCGGGCTGGCCATTCCCGCACGCGACTGAACTCACTCGATCCGCAGCACGTCGATCCGGGGCACTACGGCCAGCCGCGCAGGCAGGCCAATGGTGCCCACCCCCGCCGTCACGAACAGCGGCCCGGCCGGCGTGGTGTTCAGCCCCTCAAACCAGCCCTGTGCACTCATGCCGGGCAAGACCCAGTGGCGCGTGATCCAGGGCAGCATGATCTGGCCGCCGTGCGTGTGTCCGCTGAGCACCAGGCGGGCGCTGCCCGCAGGCAGCAGCGCTGCGGTGTCGGGCTGGTGCGCCAGTACCAGCCGCGGCACGGTCGGCGTCCCCGGCGGCAGCAGGCGGGCCACGTCGCCGCGCGAATCGCCGCCCCACAGGTCGCCCAGGCCCAGCACCTCCCAGCCCCGGAACAGCAGGCGCTGCCCTTCGAGCAGTTGCACGCCGTGGCCTTGCAACGCCTGGCGCAGCGCCGCCGCCAGCGGTGGCCCGGGCGCCCCGGTGTCGTGGTTGCCCAGCACGCCCCAGACCGGATGGCGCAAACGCGCAAACGGCGCCAGCAGCACGTGCAGATCGCGCGGCGGCTCGTAGGTCCAGTCGCCCGCCACCACCACGGCATCCACATCCAGCGCATTGAGCCGATCCACCAGCCGCTCGATCTGCCAGCCGCGCATGAACAGGCCGGCATGCACATCAGCCACCAGCGCCAGCCGCAGCGGCTGCGCCTGCACCGATGGCGACAACGGCAAGCGGTGCTCGCGCACGGTCAACAGGCGCGGCTCCACCAGGCCGCTGTAGGCCACCAAGGCCAGCGCCCCCAGCCATGCCAGCCGCGGCGCGCTGCGCCCTGCGGGCTGGCGCAGGCCCAGCAGCGCAGCGCCACACCAGGGAATCACCGCCCATACGGCCCAAAAAATCCACAACTTGACCAGCACGACGGTCTCTCGCCCGGGGTCGATCCAGCGCCCCTCCCGGTCCAGCCAGGCCAGCACCAGCGCAAGCGCCAGCCACACCCCGCCCAGGCCCAGCAACGCGCGCTGCAGCCGCGCAGTGCGGGGGCAAATACGCAATGATGGTGAGGAACGGTGCATCGTGGGGTGTTTGGGGTAGGCCCGGCATTGTGCCGCTGGCTCCTGCCCATAATGCAGCCATGACACGCCCCAGCCAGCTCCTGCACCCGCCCCGCCCGCCCGTCCCCGCCCTGCCCGCCGCCACCGTGCTGCTGCTGCGCGATGGGGCGCAGGGGCTGGAGGTGCTGATGACGCGCCGCTCGACGAAAGCCAGCTTCGCGCCCGGTGCCTACGTGTTCCCCGGCGGCGGCATCGACGCGCTCGATGCGCAATCGCACGCCACCGCCGCGCGCCGCGCCACGCAGAGCGACGAGCAGCTCACCGAGGCCATCGCCGCCATCCGCGAGAGCTTCGAGGAGCTGGGCGTGCTGCTGGCGCGCCACCCTGACGGCCGCTGGGCCGATGCCGACGACATCGCCGCACTCGATCGCCACGCCCCCTTCGCCGCGCAGTGCCAGGCGCGCGGCCTGCAACTGGCGGCCGACGCCGTGTTCACCCTGGCGCGCTGGATCACCGACCGCGACCTGCCCAAGCGCTTCGACGTGCCCTTCCTCGTGGCGCGCATGCCCGAGGGCCAGACGCCCGTGGCCGACGAGGCCGAGCAGTTCGAGCCCCAGTGGGTGCGCCCGCAGGAGGCGCTGGATCGGCACGCGGCTGGCGGCTTCTTCATGATCTTCCCGACCATCCGCACGCTGCAAAGGCTGGCGCAATTCAAGCGCGTGGACGACGTGCTGGCCGCCTGCGCCGTGAGCGAAGCCCCGCTGTGGACGAGCTGCCCGCGCGCCGGTCTGCTGGCCGGCAAGGAAGCGCGCTACATGGAAGACGAGATGCCCTTCGGCGAGCTGGCCCTGGTCTGCCCCGACGGGCAGATCGCCCACGCGCTGGACTGGCAGAGCGAGCGCCCGGTGCAGCTCTTGAAGAACGTGCAGCGCCTCACCGCCCCCAACCCCGGCGTGATGACCGGCCCCGGCACCAACAGCTACCTCGTGGGCGACCCGGCCACGGGCTACGTCGCCATCGACCCCGGCCCGGCGGACACCGAGCACCTGGAGCGCCTGTGGCGTGCGGCGGGCGGCGACATCCGCTGGATCGTCTGCACGCACTCGCACCCCGACCACTCGCCCGGCGCCGCGCCGTTGCAGCAGATGTGCCTGCGCGCGGGGCGCGCCGCGCCGCCCATCCTGGGCCGGCCCTCGGCCCCCACGGCGCGTGCCGACAGCCAGTTCACTCCCGACCGTTCGCTATCGAATGATGAGCTGCTAACGCTCACCGGTAAAGGGCTGGACGGCGAAATCACCCATACCCTGCAGGTGGTGCACACGCCAGGCCACGCGGCCAACCATGTGTGTCTGCTGCTGCGGGAAGACGGTCTGCTGTTCAGTGGCGACCACATCCTCAACGGCAGCACGACCATCATCAACCCGCCCGACGGCAACATGGCCGACTACCTCGACGCGCTCGACCGGCTCGACCAGCTGTGCGCCGAACACGGCGTGGAGTTCATCCTGCCCGCGCACGGCCATGTGCTGGGCGAGGCCCGCGCCGCCATCGCCCAACTCAAGGGCCACCGCCTGGCGCGCGAGGCCAAGGTCGTCGCCGCCATGCAGGCACTGCCCGAAGGCACGGTGGAGCAGTGGGTGGAACTGGCCTATGCCGACGTGCCGCCGCGCATGTGGCCGCTGGCGCAGCGCTCGCTGATCGCGCATGTGGAACGCATCCGCGCGCAGCAACCCGGCAACAACTGAACACCCCACCCTCTCCATTCAATGACCGACAAGAACCCTGACCCCAGCCACATCCGCCTGGCCAAACGCGTGGCCGAACAACTGGCCTGCTCGCGCAGCACCGCCGAGCAGTACATCGAAGGCGGCTTTGTGCGCGTGGAAGGCCAGGTGGTGGAACTCCCTGGCGCGCGCGTGCGCCCCGACCAGACAGTGACGGTAGAGAAAGACGCCAGCCTGCTGGAGCTCACCCCCGTCACCCTGCTGCTGCACAAGCCCCCAGGCTACGAAGCCGGACTGGGCCTGGACACCGGCGCGCCAGCGCACGGCAGCCGCAGCCAGGGCGCACCATCCGCCCTCACGCTGCTGAACGCGCAGAGCCACCTGCCCGAGGACGCTGCCGGCATCCGCGTGCTGCTGCGCCACTTCAAGCAGCTCGAATGCTTCACGCCGCTGCCCACGCCGGCCAGCGGGCTGGTGGTCTACACGCAGGACAAGCGCATCGCGCGCAAGCTGCAGGAGGACATCGAGACGCTGGAGCAGGAGTGCATCGTCGAGGTGGCGGGCCAGATCGCCGACAACGGCCTGAAAAAGCTCCGCCACGGCCTCTCGTTCAACGGCCGGCCGCTGCCCCCCATCAAGGTGAGCTGGCAAAACGAAACCAAGCTGCGCTTCGCGCTCAAGGGCATCCGCCCCGGCCAGATCCCGGCCATGTGCGAGGCCGTGGGCCTGCAGGTGCTGGCCATCAAGCGCATCCGCCTCGGCCGCGTGCCGCTGGCCAAGGTGCCCGAGGGGCAGTGGCGCTATCTGCAGCCGTGGGAAAAATTCTGACACCCCCCTGTGGCGCTGCGCGCCTTCCCCCCTCTCTCGGCTTCGCCGGGAGGGGGGACGCCCCCAGCGCGGCGGGGCGGCCCTTGCGCGGGGGCCGCTGGCCTGGGCCGTGGCAGAACCATCAAAAACCATAGCTAACCGCGCTGTGGACACAAGCGCTGCGGGCGCTTTCAGATCAAAATTCACACGCCACTGCTACACTGCCCGGCCATCCTGGAGGGAGACCATGGAACACCCACCCCGCAGCAACGCATCGGCGCAGGCGGCACCCTTGGAGTCAGCAGCCATCGACGCCCACCCGCTGGAGTTTTCCGGCCGCGGTGGGGAGTATTTCCGTGTCTGGATCGTCAACATACTGCTCAGCATCGTGACGCTGGGCCTGTACACCCCCTGGGCGCGCAGGCGCACGGTGCAGTATTTCTATGGCCACACGCTGGTGGCCGACAGCCCACTGGAATTCACGGCGCCGCAGCGCAAGATGGTGACAGGTTTTGTGCTGCTGGTCCTGCTCACGCTGGCCTACAACATCGCCGTGGACACTGGGCAGGACACGGCCGTGGCCTTGCTGCTGCTGGGCGGCGCAGTGCTGGCGCCCTACCTATGGGCCAGCGCCATGCGGTTTCGGTTGGGCAACACGCGCTGGCGCGGGCTGCGCCTGCGGTTTGCGGCGAGCTGGCGCGAGGTGTACAGCGCCAGTTGGCCGGTGTTTGCCATTGCGTTGGTGTGGATTGGGGTGGTGTTCGGGCTGCGCTGGGTGGCCCCCGAGCTGGCCCAGGCCCTGGACGGCGCCACCCCGGACGGCGACGAAAAAAGCAGCGCCATGCCCGCGCTGCCACCGGCGCTGTGGGCCTTGCTGCTGCTGGGCGTGGTGCTGTCGCTGCTGTTCTTCATTCGGCTGGAATACAACTACCAGAGCCTGCTGGTGCTGCGCACCCACCTGGGCGCCGAGGCCGGACGCTGGAAGCCGGTGTACATGGATTTCGTCAAGATCTGGCTGGCCACGGTGGGGGTGTTCCTGCTGTGCGTGCTGGGCATGGTGGCTCTGGTGACGCTGGCGGCGGGGGGCTCGGTGGCGCTGCTGGCGGGCCTGGGCAAGAACGCCGGGGTGTGGGTGTTCTTCCTGTTCCTGTTCGGCTTATTTGCACTGTTCATGCTCTTGCTGCTGGCCTCGGCACCCGCACGCGCCTACCGCGAGGCGCGCATGTTCCTGCTGCAATGGAACAACATCGGCGTGAGCCAGGTGGCCCGCTTTCGCTGCACGCTGAGTGTGCGCGGGTTTGTCTGGCTGCGCGTGCGCAACCTGCTGCTCACGCTGCTGACGCTGGGTTTTTACCGGCCCTTTGCGCGGGTGAGCGAGTACGCCATGAAGCTTGAATCGGTCACGCTGCACGTCAAAGGGGGCGTGGACCAGCTGGCAGGCCAAATGCTGCGCCACCAGGAGGGCGGGCTGGGCGATGCGCTGGCCGATGCGGCGGGGCTGGACCTGATCGGGTGATGGAGAACACCCCCCTGTGGCGCCTGCGGCGCCTTCCCCCCGCTCTCGAATCGCTGCGCGAATCGGGCAGGGGGACGCTCCCAGCGCTGCGGGGCGGCCCTTGCGCGGGAGCCCTGGGATGGGGCACGCCCGCTTCCAGCGGTGAGGGTGATGCACATCGCTGAGGAGGCAAGCAAGTGAACAGCTCTCACCAATACACCAGCGCGCCTCGACACCTGCTCCCGGGGCGCTGGTTTGACGGACGCAGCAGCCAGGCGCGGCCGGTGCTGGTGGGCTTGCGGGCCACGGCCCGGGGGCCGTCGCTGCACCTGCATCCGCTGTCGGCACCGGGCGCGGCGCCGGTGGTGTTTGCCCACCAGGACGTGGGCTGGCCCGAGGCCTGGAATGCGCGCCGCCCCCAGGCACGCGTGGTGGTGGACCTGCGCGATCACGGCAGCCTGGAAATCGACGCCGTGTCTGCCTGGCACGCGGCCCTGGCCGCAGCGGGCGCGCGCCCCGGCCTGGCCCAGCGCATGCAGACGCGCTGGAGCGTGCTGCTGGCCGTGCTGCTGGCCGCTGCCATCGGCCTGACCCTGTTCTACCGCTATGGCACACCGTGGATGGCCACACAGCTCACGCGCTGGGTGCCCGTGGGCTGGGAAGCCGCGCTGGCCGACCAAGGCCTGCAGCAGATGGACGATGGCCTGCTCAAGCCGAGCAAGCTGCCTCCCGAGCGCCAGGCGCAGCTGCGTGCACGTTTTGATGCGCTGGCCGGGCAGATCCCGCCCGCGCTGCAGCGCTACCCCGGCTACGCACCGCGGCTGCAGCTGGAATTCCGCTCCGGCCTGGGCGCCAACGCCTTTGCCCTGCCCGGCGGGCAGGTGGTGATGACCGATGGCCTGGTGCAGGCGGCCGCCAAGCAGGGCCTGGACGACGACGCGCTGGTGGGCGTGCTGGCGCACGAGATCGGCCATGTGGTGCACCGCCACACCACGCGCATGGTCGTGGAGCAAGGCGTGCTGCAAATGGGCCTGGGGCTGGCACTGGGCGATGTGTCGGGCGTGCTCTCCACGGGCGGCGCGCTGCTCACCGGGCTGCACTACCGGCGCAACCACGAGCGCGAGGCCGACTGCTTTGCCATCGACCTGATGCGCCACGCCGCCCTGCCCACGGCGCCCATGGGCACGCTGCTGCTGGCCATCGCGCACGACGAGGACGACGCTGAAGGCAGCCAGAAGTCCGGCGCGAGCCAGACCGCGCCCCAAAAGCAGGGCAAGGCCGAAGCCGCGCACCCGATCTGGTCGCTGCTGAGCAGCCACCCCGACACGGTGGAGCGCGCCCACGCGCTGCAGCAGGGGCAGTCGCCCCATTGCTCAGCGCCGTGACACATCAAAAATGAGAGCTGCCAGCGCTTGCCCCATAAGCGTTGGAGCCATTTTTGGCTAAAAAAGTGTGAAGCGCGCCGATAAGCCGGATTCTGTGCACTGCGGTTGCCCGCAGCGTGACCGCCATTACTCTGGGCCGGGGGTCGCCCACCCGGCTCGATGCTACCTACCCGCCAGCTCTGCGGAACCACATCAACGCTGGCCTACTTGGTATTGCTGCGCGTAGAGATTGCCCGTTTCACCCCCAGTGGTCTGCCTTGCGGCACTCCCCCGGGACTCGTCTCTGTTGCTCTGATCCTCACCTCACGGTGGGCAGCCGTTAGCTGCTACGCTGTCCTGTGCAGTCCGGACGTTCCTCCAGTGCCTGGTTTCCCAGATTGCACCAGCGGCGGTCTGGCGCGCTTCACGGGCGTGATTATCCTTGAACGCGATGCCCACAGCAGGTTTTGCCATGTGCGTTGGGCCGAGGCAGCGGGGGCACAGGCCGTCCTCTGTGCACTCTGGCTATCGAACCTCCATGGTTACAGCACCCGAACACCTCTACCTTCACAGCAACATCCAGAAGGCAATATTGAGCAATGACATCATCTATCACAAGCTACGCCCAACTCGAAGAGTTCGGCCGCACACGCCTATCGCCCAATTTCTTCATGCGCGAATTCCTGCAGAGTGAAATCGCCACCTGGCATGGCATGCGCAACGTTCCGGAAAACCCGGAGCGCGCCGTCTGGGCCGGACAGCAGTTGTGCAACCACCTGCTGGAGCCACTGCAAGCCACGTTTGGTCGTATCCACGTGCGCTCCGGGTACCGCTCGCCCGAAGTCAATGCTTTTGGCAACCAACACAAGCTCAATTGCGCAAGCAACGAGAAAAACTACGGCAGCCACATTTGGGACTACCCCACGGTCGAGGGGCACTATGGCGCCACGGCCTGCATCGTGATGCCTTGGCTGGTGGACTATGTTGAACGTGGTGGTCACTGGACGGCAATGGCTTGGTGGATACACGATCACCTGCCCTACAGCAGCCTGTATTTTTTCCCCAGACTGGCTGCCTTCAACATCAACTGGAGCGAGGCACCCGTGCGCCGGGTGGACAGCTACGCCGCACCCAAAGGCTGCCTGATTGCACCCGGCACCCCGGGCAAACCTGGGCTGAACGCGCAGAGCTACCCAGGATTTCCCGAGTTGCTGGGCAAGGTCATGCCATTCACGCCCACAAAATCACCTGCCGCTTCGCTGTGTGCCCCGCCTGCGGCCGCGCTGGCAAGCAGCATCGACAGTACAGCCAAGCCCTTGCACGCAACGTCGGCAGCGCCTGCTGCCGACAGCACCCCAGCACGAAGCTCGGCCGCCGGCGAGAAGGTTTATTACCGTGCGGTGCATACGATAACCAAGTGGCGAAAAGCAGCCAACCACAGCACCCTCGAATCCGCCATTCGTGGCCCCAATGGCGCAGCCGCACTATTTCGCGGCAAGGTGCGTATTGACTACGCAAAGCATGGGGAGCCGCTGTTCGCACTGGTGTGGCAAGAAGGATCATCCACCGGCTCTCTCATTCGTGCAGAAGCAGGGCAACCTGATGGCATCCGTGTGGTTTCCATTCCTGTGGGAAAGCTCAAGGAATTCGATGACCTTGACGGAGTGAGCGAACGGGAGCTCGCCTCATATTTCAGCCGCACTTGAAACAGCAATCCTTCCAACAAGGTACCGTATCCAGGCGAAAGAACCAGCACGACATCATCGGGCCAACGACAAGACCCAGGACGTGACGCTGAAGAAGCTCACCCGCAACAACCCTACTATGACGGCCAAGTTCTCTGAGCTGAAATACCCAGGCGAGGCGGACGAGCAATTGACCGGCCTCTTTGCTGGGTTGATGCGGCAACCCCATTGGTCGCATCCCAGACACTTGACGAATGAACACCTCTGCCTCCACCACCACGGCCTCCCACTTCGACACCGCCGCCCGCGACTGGGACCAGCGCCCCATGTCCCAACAACTGGCCGCCGTGCCGCCGCGCCTGCTGGCACACCTGCCCCTGGCGCCCACCGACCATGTGCTGGACTTTGGCGCGGGCACCGGCCTGCTCGCCACACAGATTGCGCCGCGGGTGGCGCAGGTCACGGCGCTGGACATGTCTGGCGCCATGCTGCAGGTGCTGGCCGACAAGGGCTTTGCCAACATCACACCGCACCAGGGCGACATCTTTGCCGGCCTGCCGGGGCGCTACCACGCCATCGTCAGCTGCATGGCCCTGCACCACGTGGCCGACACCACCGCACTGATGCAGGCCTTTGCCAGCGCCCTGCACCCCGGCGGGCGCGTGGCCCTGGTCGATCTGTACCAAGAAGACGGCAGCTTTCACGGCGACAACGAAGCCAAGGGCGTGCACCACTTCGGCTTTGGCCCTCAGGCCCTGCAGGCACAAGCCGAGCACGCAGGCCTGCGGGACGTAGCGTTCACCGAAATCCTGCGCATGCAGCACCGCAATGGGCGGGAGTACCCCTTGTTCTTGATGACGGCGCGCAAGCCCTGAAGCAGCTCACGCGCCCGCCACTTGCTCCCACGTCAGCCCAAACCGCGCCAGGTACTTGCGCAGGCGGTCGGCATCATTGACCACGGAACGCTGCGTGCGCGAGGCCTGGAACAGCACCCGCCCGGCATCCGACAGGCTGCGCGCACGCCGGCACACCCCGGCCACGGCCTGCAGTTGCAGGCGGTCAAACAGGTCCATGGCATCCCACACAGCAGCGCCCACCAAGGCCGGCAGCGCCGCTTCGCCATCGGGTGCGGTGGCAGCCCCCGCGCCCTGCGGTTGCCATAGCCAGCGCAGCCGTGCCACTTCGGCCTGCACCAGCGATTCGCCAATGCGGCCCGCTTCTGCCAGCGTGGCCAGCCGGGTCACACTGGCGGCCAGGTCGCGAAAGTTACCGCTCCACAGGGCTTCGGGGCCCGTGGCAAAGCGCAGGTACGCGGCCTTGGCCTCTTTGGTGAACCGCACCGCGCCGCCCAGCTCGGCGGCCACGCGCATAAGCAGGTAGTCCACATTGGGCTCGATGTCCTCGGGCCGCTGCGCCAGGCCGGGCAGCACATAGCTCCACAGGTTGATGCGCGCAAACAGGTCTTCGCGGAAGCGCCCGGCCGCCACCTCGGTGCGCAGGTCGCGGTTAGTACCCGCCACCAGCTGAAAGTCGCTCTCCACCTCACAGTCGCTGCCCATGGGGTAGAAGCGCTTTTCTTCCACGGCCTTGAGCAGCATGGCCTGCTCGTCCAGACCCAGCTCGCCTATTTCGTCGAGGAACAGCACACCCTGGTGCGCCGCACGCAGCAGGCCGGGCCGGTCAGCCGCCGCACCCGTGAAGGCGCCCTTCTTGTGGCCAAACAGGGTGGATGCCGCTCCGTCACCGCGCAGCGTGGCACAGTTCACTTCGACGAACTCGCCTGCCACCTGGTGGCGGGCTTTCTTCAGCTCAAACATGCGCCGCGCCAGATGCGACTTTCCGGCGCCCGTGGGCCCGGTGAACAGGATGGGCGCACGCGAGCGCACGGCCACGCGCTCCACCTCGTCGATCAGTCCGTTGAAGCGCGCATTGCGCGTGGCAATGCCGCTTTTCAAGAACTGCACCGCATCGCGCTGCTCTGCGCCAAAGCGCTGGGCAATCACGTCGTAGCGCGAGAGATCCAAGTCGATCAGCGCAATGCTGCCGGGGTTGCCCGCCTGCTGGCGCTTCGGGGGCGAAGTCTGCGCCAGCACGCCCGGAATACGGCGCGACTCCACCAGCAAGAACAGGCAGATCTGCGCTACGTGCGTACCCGTGGTGATGTGCGTCCAGTACTCCTCGCGCTCGGTGTCGAAGCGGTAGGTCTGCACCCAGTCAAACAGCTGCGCATACACCTCGCCAAAGTCCCACGGGTCGGCAATGGGCATGGGCACCAGGTTCACCGTGGTCTCGGGCGAGGCAAGAGCCATGTCGGCCTGCACGAGCTGGGCCAGGTCTTGGTGCGCAAGGGTGTAGAGCAACTCCAGCCGATCAATCACCACGTCTTCGTGCTGCACCAGCGACACGGTGGGGCGCCACTTCTCCCACCGCCCCGCGCCCCGGCCGGAGTCAAGCTGCGTGCCCAGAAAGCCGATCACCACCTTGCTTTTACGCATAGATATCAATCTATTTATTTAGTTTTAATTCTAGTACTCCCACATCACATAAATCAAAAGAATCCCTTTCAGGATTTTTTATCCATTCAAATCAACAAGTTACAAACCAGCGACACCCTAGCCACCCACCTGGCACGCATCTGGCAATAGACAAGGCATCCAGCGCAAGCGGTGACCGCTCACAGGCCGGGGTTGGGACAGAAGTCCGCCCCGCCGGTGCCGGAAATCCGGGACCTTCGGGCCCTGTCGATGCCCTGCATGCCGCACACCGCAAACACTGGATGACGGCACGGCTGCAGTAGCCACTCCGAAAGGACGTGCCTGGTGCGACTCCCGGCGTGTCACCACTGGTAGCTCAGTCTGGTAGAGCCCCGCCGAAAGGCGGTTGTCGCAGGTTCGATTCCTGCCCACGGTCGCAAGACCTTGATTGGAAGTACCGGTCGAAAGACCACCCGCCGAACGCGGGGAGCGGCCCCAGGGTTGCGTTTATCTGGACGCCGCCGCAAGACCCCGCCCCGTCAGCCGGTGGCGGTTTGTGCCAGCACCCGGCACAGCCCGCGCCCGCAGCCAGCCACGCTGCCGCCCCGCCTGCGGGGCAGCAGACAAGGCGCACTGCAGGGCCCTGGCTGTGCCCCCTGGCACCCCGCCATCGCTGTAACGGCAACCCGATACGACAACAAAGAAGAGAGAGAGGAAAAGAGATGCTGAAGATGTTTCAACGAGCCGTCGTGAAGAAAACCGAACGCGCCCTGCTGCTGCGTAACGGCAGCTTTGATCGCGTGCTGCACAGCGGTACCTACTGGCTCTTTGCGGGCACCGACGAGCTGCGTGTGGAGACCTTCGCCCTCGAACAACCCGCCTTCACCCACGGCCTGGCCGAATACCTGATGGCGCAGGAGCCTGCCGTGGTGGCAGCCGAGTTTGTGCAGGTGAAACTTTCGGAAACCGAAGTGGGCCTGCGCAGTGAAAACGGCGTGCTGGTCGAGATCCTGCCCCCCGGCACCCGCCGCCTGTATTGGAAAGGCCTGGTCGATGTGAGCGTGCAGGTGGTGGACCTGCAAGCTGGCGCCGATCTGCCCGCCGCGCTGGTGGCGCGATTGACGCAAACCCAGCTGCGCCAGCGCAGTGTGACCGGATTGGCCGGCGTGCTGCAGGTGCAGGTGCCCGAAGGCCAGTGCGCGCTGCTCACGGTGGACGGCAAGGTGGAGCGCCTGCTGACCGCTGGCACCTACGCGTTCTGGAAGTACGGCCGCACCATCGCCGTGGAGCTGGTGGACCTGCGCCTGCAAGCCGTGGAGGTATCGGGCCAGGACATCATGACCCGCGACAAGGTGGGCCTGCGCCTGAACCTGTGCGCCACCTACCGCTATGCCGATGTGCTGCGCGCCTTTGCCCAGTTGCAAAAGCCTGCCGATCACCTGTACCGCGAGCTGCAGTTTGCGCTGCGCGCCGCCGTGGGCACCCGCACGCTCGACGAACTGCTGGAGAACAAGACGGTGATCGACGAGGTGGTGACCGCACACATGGGCGCCAAGCTGCAGCCCTACGGCATGCAGCTGGAAAGCGTGGGCGTGAAGGACATCGTCCTGCCCGGCGAGATGAAAACCATCCTGACCCAGGTGGTGCAAGCCCAGAAGCAGGCCGAGGCCAACGTGATCCGCCGCCGCGAGGAAACCGCCGCCACGCGCTCGCTGCTCAACACCGCCAAGGTGATGGAGGACAACCCCGTCGCCCTGCGCATGAAGGAGCTGGAGACGCTGGAGCGCGTGGCCGAGCGCATCGACAAGATCTCGGTGTTTGGTGGCCTGGACCAGGTGCTGAATGGCCTGGTGAAGATGCACTGAAGCCCATGGCACAGTGCCAGGATCATGCAGACAAGATAAGAACAAGCAAGACGAAAGAACACCATGAACAACTACGAACAGTACGAAGTCCCGAACGGCGTCCCCGTGAAGATGTGGACCAACGGCGTGCCTGTGGAGGAAGACGCCAAGAACCAGCTGCGCAACATTGCCCGCCTGCCCATCGTCTTCAAGCATGTGGCGGTGATGCCCGATGTGCACTTGGGGATTGGCGCCACCATCGGCTCGGTGGTGCCCACGCTCAAGGCCATCATCCCCGCCGCAGTGGGCGTGGACCTGGGGTGCGGAATGATGGCGTGCAAGACCACGCTCACGGCCAGCGACCTGCCTGACAACCTGTCCGGCGTGCGCGCCGCCATCGAGCGCGCCGTGCCCGTGGGAATGACCCCCAAGCGCTTCGGCCGTGACAAGGGAAGCTGGGATACGCCGCCTGCAGAAACCGACCGCGCCTGGGCCGCGCTGGTGGATGAGTTCGACGAGATTTGCGAAGCGCACCCGCGCATCAAGAACACGAACAACTACAAGCACCTGGGAACGCTGGGAACGGGGAACCACTTCATCGAGATCTGCCTGGACGAACAGCAGTCCGTGTGGGTGATGCTGCACTGCGGCTCACGCGGGGTGGGGAACGCCATCGGCACCCACTTCATCGAACTGGCCAAGAAGGACGCTGAGCTGCACCAGCGCAACCTGCCGGACAAGGACCTGGCGTACTTTGAAGAAGGCGCGCAGTACTTCGGCGACTACGTGAAGGCCGTGGGGTGGGCGCAAAAGTTCGCCGCCGCCAACCGCGAAGTGATGATGGGCCGCGTGATTGCCGCGCTGCGCCAGGTCATCACCAAGCCGTTCGAGACCCACGTGGAAGCCGTGAACTGCCACCACAACTACGTGCAGCGCGAAACGCACTTCGGGCAGGACGTGTTCGTGACCCGCAAGGGCGCGGTGAGTGCCGAGCAAGGCAAGCTGGGGATCATCCCGGGGAGCATGGGGGCCAAGAGCTTCATCGTGCGCGGAAAAGGCAACCCCGAGAGCTTCAACAGCTGCAGTCACGGCGCAGGGCGAACCATGAGCCGCACCAAGGCCAAGAAACTGTTCACCGTGGAAGACCAGATCAAGGCGACCGAAGGCGTGGAATGCCGAAAGGACGCCGACGTGATCGATGAGATCCCGATGGCGTACAAGGACATCGACGCGGTGATGGCTGCGCAGGAAGACCTGGTGGAGGTGGTGTACACGCTCAAGCAGGTGGTGTGTGTGAAGGGGTGACCAAACATGAACGTCTACAAAGAGCAGGTAGAAACGCTCCAGAACCTGATGGTTGCACGAGCAACCGGCAACGACGAAAACGACGCCGACTATGTGAGGCTACGACAGGTCGTTTTGTCGGAGAAGCGATTTGACTCCCTGGCTCCAGGCTTCGTGAGAACCTGCCGAAGCCTGCCTCAGTTTTGGCAATTTATAAAAAGCAAGTACGCCACGTATGCCGAGCGAAGAGAGTACATATGGAGTGAGTTTCGCCCCCTTTTGGACTTGATTGAATCTGACCAGAACCATCCCGCTGATTCATTGGTCTCTGGGGCCGTGAAAAAAATGAACTCGGCGTACGCCCAAGCCGTATGGTCAAAAGCCCTTGATCGGAGGGCAGCAGATCCAGAGGGTGCAATTACTGTAGCTCGGACACTTCTTGAGTCGGTGTGCAAGCAAATTCTTGATGACTGCAACGTTGCACATGACGACAACCCCGACATGAACAAGCTGTATCGACTCACAGCAGAGGAGTTGCGAATAGCTCCGTCCCAACACACCGAACAAGTTTTCAAACAAATATTGGGAGGTTGCACGGCAGTCGTTGAGGGCCTAGCAGCGCTTCGAAATCGCTTGGGCGATGCCCATGGAAAGGGGAAGGTAGGCGTTCGACCCGCTGCGAGGCATGCAGAACTGGCAGTCAATCTCTCAGGCGCGTTAGCCATCTACTTACTTGCTACGCATGAGGCTCGCAAGGATGTACCGACCTAACGTGATCGGTGTCAAACCAGCCTTGATGAGAACAAAAAATATTGAATGAAGGTGCACTCACTAAACCTCGACGGCTCCACCGGCGAAGGCGGCGGCCAGATTCTGCGCACGGGCCTCGCCCTGTCCATGGTCACCGGTCGGCCGCTGCACATCACGCGCATTCGCGCCGGGCGGCCCAAGCCGGGCCTCATGCGCCAGCACCTGGCCTGCGTGCAGGCGGCCGTGGCCGTGTGCGGTGGGCGGGCTGAGGGGGCGGAGCTGAACTCGCAAACACTGCTGTTCACGCCCGGCGAAGTTCGATCGGGCGACTACCGTTTTCAGATCGCCACCGCAGGCAGTTGCCTGCTGGTGCTGCAAACCGTGTTGCCCGCGCTGATGCTGGCCGAAGCCCCCAGCAAGGTCGAATTGATGGGCGGCACGCACAACCCGATGGCGCCGCCGTTTGATTTTCTGGAGCGCGCCTTTGCCCCGTTGGTGCGGCGGCTGGGCGTGGGGCTGGAGCTGGATCTCAAACGCCGTGGCTTCTTTCCTGCGGGCGGTGGCGAGCTGGTGGCGCACATCGCGCCCGACCCGCAGGCGCTGGCTCCGGTGGATGTGCAGGAGCGCGGACCGCTGCTCGACGCCTGGGGCGAAGCGCTGGCGCCCGGCCTGGCACGCAGTATCGCGCCGCGTGAACTGGAGACGCTGGGCCAGCGCATGGGCTGGACGTTTGAGGCAGGCCAGCTGCGCCAGCCCCCCACGCGCCAGAACGAAGGTCCAGGCAACGCGCTGCTGGCAACGCTGGAGCATGCCCATGTCACCGAAGTCTTTTGCCAGCTGGGCGAACGCAGCCTGTCGGCCGAGCAAGTGGCCAAGCGCCTGGCGAATGAAATCCGTACCTACCAACGCAGCCACGGCGCGTTGGGCCCGCACCTGGCCGACCAATGGATGCTGCCCCTTGCGCTGGCCGTGTGGCGCAGTGGCCGGGCCGCCAGCTACACCTGCACCGAGGTCACGCTGCACACAGCCACCAATGCGCAGACCATTGCACTGGGTTTGCCCCTGCAGGTGCGGATCATCCCCGTGGAACGGGCGATGCGGGTAGAGATTGCCCCAGCGTAGCCTTGCCACGCCCTGGCATCGGCCTGCACTCCTGACGCACAGGCATATCCATATCGCCATGGCGGTAGAACACCTGGTTCAAAATGCAGGCCACACCCCTTGTCGCATTTCACTGGAGACGCCATGAAAGTTGAAAACGTTCTGCAAACCATTGGCAACACGCCGCACATCCGCATCAACCGCCTGTTTGGCGCGGGGGCCAATGTGTGGGTCAAGTCCGAGCGCGGCAACCCCGGTGGCTCGATCAAGGACCGCATCGCGCTGGCCATGATTGAAGACGCCGAGAAATCGGGCGCGCTGCAGCCCGGCGGCACCATCATCGAGCCCACCAGCGGCAACACTGGCGTGGGCCTGGCCATGGTGGCGGCCGTCAAGGGCTACAAGCTCATCCTCGTGATGCCCGACAGCATGAGCATCGAGCGCCGCCGCCTGATGCTGGCCTACGGCGCCAGCTTCGACCTCACGCCGCGCGAGAAGGGCATGAAGGGCGCCATCGCCCGGGCCGAGGAACTCAAGGCCCAAACACCCGGCGCCTGGATTCCGCAGCAGTTCGAGAACCCGGCCAACATCGACGTGCACGTGCGCGCCACGGCGCAGGAGATCCTGGCCGACTTCCCCGACGGGCTGGACGCGCTCATCACCGGCGTGGGCACGGGCGGCCACCTCACGGGCACGGCGCGCGTGCTGAAGGCCCGGTTCCCGCAGCTCAAGGTGTTCGCCGTCGAGCCCACGCTCTCGCCCGTGATCTCGGGCGGCCAGCCCGCGCCCCACCCCATCCAGGGCATTGGCGCGGGCTTCATCCCCAAGAACCTGGACACCGGCCTGCTTGATGGCGTGATCCAGGTCGATGCCGAAGCGGCACGCGAATTCGCCCGCCGCAGCGCACGCGAAGAAGGCATGCTGGTGGGCATCTCCAGCGGCGCCACGCTGGCCGCCATCGCCGCCAAACTGCCCGAGCTGCCGGCAGGTGCCCGGGTGCTGGGTTTCAACTACGACACGGGTGAGCGCTACCTCTCGGTGGAAGGCTTCCTGCCGACCTGAACAGGCCCGGAGCGCGGGCGTCCGCGCTCCCAAAATTCCTCCGGTCGGTAAAATTCGCGTCTCCGCATTGCCCTTGCCCGATCACCACGGGCCCGCAAGACCATGATCCGTCTCTCTGAAATCCGGCTGCCGCTGGGCGCGCTGCCCACCGATCCCGAAACCCACCCCGAGGCTGCGCTGCGCGCCGCTGCCGCTCAGGCGCTGGGCATCGCACCCGCCGGCATCGCCCACGTCCACGTCTTCAAGCGCAGCTTCGACGCGCGCAAGGTGGATCTGCTGGCGGTCTATATCGTCGATATCACCCTCACCGAGCCTGCCCAGGAAGCTGTGCTGCTGGCCCGGCACGCAGACCACCCCCACATCCAGCCCACCCCCGACATGGCCTGGCGCCCGGTGGGCCAGGCACCGGCCGGGCTGCGCGAGCGCCCGGTGGTGGTGGGTTTCGGGCCCTGCGGCATCTTCGCGGCGCTGGTGCTGGCGCAGATGGGCCTGCGGCCCATCGTGCTGGAGCGCGGCAAGACGGTGCGCGAGCGCACCAAGGACACCTGGGGCCTGTGGCGCAAGCGCGAACTGAACCCCGAGAGCAACGTGCAGTTCGGCGAAGGCGGCGCGGGCACGTTCTCGGACGGCAAGCTCTACAGCCAGATCAAGGACCCGCGCCACCTGGGCCGCAAGGTGATGGAGGAGTTCGTGCAGGCCGGAGCACCGCCCGAGATCCTGTACGTGGCGCACCCGCACATCGGCACCTTCAAGCTCGTGAAGGTGGTCGAGACGCTGCGCGAGCAGATCATCGCGCTGGGTGGCGAGGTGCGCTTCCAGCAACGCGTGACCGATGTGCTGATCGAGCAGGACGGCACCGGCCAACGCCAGCTGCGCGGCCTGCGCGTACTCGATCTGGCCACGGGCCAGACCCACGAGCTGGAGGCGCGCCATGTGGTGATGGCGCTGGGCCACAGCGCGCGCGACACCTTTGCCATGCTGCACGAGCGCGGCGTGCACATGCAGGCCAAGCCGTTCTCGGTGGGCTTTCGCATCGAGCACCCGCAGGGCGTGATCGACCGCGCGCGCTGGGGCCGCCACGCGGGCCACCCGCTGCTGGGCGCGGCCGACTACAAGCTGGTGCACCACGCCAGCAATGGCCGCACGGCCTACAGCTTCTGCATGTGCCCCGGCGGCACCGTGGTGGCCGCCACCAGCGAACCCGGCCGCGTGGTGACCAACGGCATGAGCCAGTATTCGCGCAACGAGCGCAACGCCAACGCGGGCATGGTGGTGGGCATTGATCCGCAGGACTACCCCACCGATCCCGCGGCCTTCGAGGCCGCGCTTGGCGCCACCCATGGCGTGGAGGCACTCCAGGATGGCCAGTACCACCCGCTGGCGGGCATCGTGCTGCAGCGTCAACTGGAATCGAACGCCTACGTGCTTGGCGGCGGCTACTACAACGCGCCGGGCCAGCTCGTGGGCGACTTTATCGCGGGCCGCCCCTCCAAGGCACTGGGCAGCGTGGAGCCCTCATACAAGCCCGGCGTGACGCCCTGCGACCTGCGCGAAGCCCTGCCCGGCTACGCCACCGAGGCGCTGCGCGAGGCCCTGCCAGCCTTCGGCCGCAAGATCAAGGGCTTCGACATGCACGACGCCGTGCTCACCGGCGTGGAGACGCGCACCTCGTCACCGCTCAAGATCGGTCGGGGCGAGGACTTCCAGAGCCTCAACACCGCCGGCCTGTACCCGGCGGGTGAAGGCGCGAGCTATGCGGGGGGCATCCTCTCGGCGGGGGTGGACGGCATCAAGGTGGGTGAAGCGGTCGCGCGGAGCATTCTGACAACCCCCTGAGGCGCTGCGCACCTTCCCCCTTCTCTCGGCTATCGCCGGGAAGGGGGGCGCCACCAGCGCCTGGACTCGGAGCACTGGCGGCCCTTGCGCGGTGGCCGCTGGCCTGGGCCGCGCCAGTAGCATTCGCTGCAGGAGGTGCGAAGCGCCAAGCAAAAGCGCCAGGGGCCGAAGCCACCTGGCGCTTGTTGGGGTATCGGAGCGGCCGGGCCGCCATCAACCCTGGTTCTGCATGTTCTGCAAGGCCGCAATGCGCTCTTCGATGGGCGGGTGGGTGCTGAACAGTTTGCCAATGCCCCCGGCAATGCCCATGGCGGCCATGCTCTTGGGAAGCTCTTGCGTGTGCACGCCGCCCAGGCGGGCCAGGGCATTGATCATGGGCTGGCGGCGGCCCATGAGCTGGGCGGCACCGGCGTCGGCACGGAATTCGCGCTGGCGCGAGAACCAGGCCACGATGATGGCTGCCAGGAAACCAAGCACGATGTCCAGCACGATGGTCGTGACCATGTAGCCGATGCCGGGGCCGGAGCTGTTCTCGTCGTTCTTGCGCAGAAAGCTGTCCACGGCATAGCCAATCACGCGCGAGAGGAACACCACGAAGGTGTTCATCACACCCTGGATCAGCGTCATGGTGACCATGTCGCCGTTGGCGATGTGCGCTACCTCGTGGCCGATGACGGCCTCGACTTCCTCGTGCGTCATGTTCTGCAGCAGGCCGGTGGACACCGCCACCAGGGCCGAGTTCTTGAACGCACCGGTGGCAAAGGCGTTGGGGTCGCCCTCGAAGATGCCGACCTCGGGCATGCCGATGCCTGCCTTGTCGGCAAACTTGCGCACGGTCTCGACGATCCAGGCCTCATCGGCAGAGCGCGTGCCGTCAATGATCTGCACCCCGGCGCTCCACTTGGCCATGGGCTTGCTCATGAGCAGCGAGATGATGGCGCCGCCAAAACCCATGATGAAGGCGAAACCCAGCAGCGCGCCAAGGTTCAGCCCGTTGGCGGTGAGATAGCGGTTCACGCCGAGCAGGCTGGCCACGATGCCAAGCACGGCCACCACGGCGATGTTGGTCAGCAGGAACAGGATGATGCGTTTCATGGTGCTCCACAAAAAAGTGGTCGGTTGTCGGAACTGGATGGATCACATGGGGGTGGCCCGGCAATCCTTCAAGCCGCGCCGGACAAAGCCCGGAGCGCGGCTTACTAGAGACCCATCATAAAAGGAAAGGTTCGCCCAGGCAGGCCTGAGGATTTCAGTTTGCTATAATTTTTATAGCTACTTGCGCTTATAAATAGGGCACCGCAGCGTGATTTCGTTTAAACCTGAACACATTTCCAGGGCAGCGCCTCTCCGGCACGCAACGGCTTGAGTTCGGCCTCGCCGAAGGCGAAATGCTCGGGGGGCGTCCAGCTTTCGCGGCGCAGGGTGATGGTGCCCTGGTTGCGCGGCAGGCCGTAGAAGTCCGGGCCGTGGAAGCTGGCGAAACCTTCCAGCTTGTCGAGCGCCCCAGCGTTGTCGAAGGCCTCGGCGTACATCTCCATGGCCGCATGGGCCGTGTAGCAACCCGCGCAGCCGCTGGCGTGCTCCTTGAGGTGCGCAGGGTGCGGCGCGCTGTCGGTGCCCAGGAAGAACTTGGGGCTGCCGCTGGTAGCGGCCTGCACCAGCGCCTGGCGGTGGGTTTCGCGCT
The DNA here is from genome assembly GCF_022760965.1 of Simplicispira sedimenti. Taxonomy (NCBI): domain Bacteria; kingdom Pseudomonadati; phylum Pseudomonadota; class Betaproteobacteria; order Burkholderiales; family Comamonadaceae; genus Simplicispira; species Simplicispira sedimenti. The sequence goes on along the minus strand of NZ_JAKVIJ010000003.1, from coordinate 262,713 downwards.
TGAGCACCGGCAGGCAGTAGTAGTGCGGACGGATGCCGCCGGTGAAGATGGCATTGCGGTTGTACAGCAGGTGGTGCGCGGTGAGCGTGGCCGCGGTGAAGCGGTCCGCCTCCTGCACGTACTGCGCGGCTTCCTTGGTGGTGATGTGCTCGAAGACGATCTTCAGCTCGGGGAAGTCGCGGCGCAGCGGGATGAGCTGCTGCTCGATGAACACGGCCTCGCGGTCGAACAGGTCGATGTCGGGGCTGGTCACTTCGCCGTGCACCAGCAACAGCAGGCCGGCCTTCTGCATGGCTTCGAGCGTCTTGTAGGTCTTGCGCAGGTCGGTCACGCCCGCATCGCTGTTGGTGGTGGCGCCTGCGGGATACAGTTTGGCAGCGACGACGCCCGCGTCCTTGGCGCGCGCAATCTCATCGGGCGGCAGGTTGTCGGTAAGGTAGAGCGTCATCAGCGGTTCGAACGCCACGCCCTGCGGCACGGCCGCCAGGATGCGCTGCTTGTACTCCAGCGCCTGCTGCGCCGTGGTCACGGGCGGGCGCAGGTTGGGCATGATGATGGCGCGGCCGAACTGAGCGGCGGTGTGCGGCACCACGGTGTGCAGCGGCGCACCGTCGCGCACATGCAGATGCCAGTCGTCGGGGCGGGTGATCGTGAGGGTGTTTGGGGCAGCGGTCATGTCTGCCATTGTCCCATCACTGCCCCCGCCACGGCATCTGGCGGGGCCGCCATGCGTCGCTCGGGTCGGGCCTATTCGGGGTCGAACCCGGCCAGATCCAGGGCTTCGCGCAGCGAATCGAGCGCGTCGCGCACGAGGAAGGTTTCCGCATCGTCGCGGGAGCATGCCCGGATGGCCTCATGGCTGATGCGCTTGACGAACTGCGCCAGCGCCTGGGCATTTTCGGGCGTGAGTTCGGCGGTGATGACCACGGGTTGCGACATATTCAAGTTCTAGTTCTGGCCCGGAGGCCTATGCCGGGAGATTCCGGCCCTGCACATCTTACTGGCCCAAAACACAGCGGCACCCGAAGGTGCCGCCGAAGCATGGTGCCAGGTGCTCAGTGCTGAAGGATCTTGTTGAGAAAATCCTTGGTGCGCGGCTGGCGCGCGTCGGGGTTGCCGAAGAACTCCTCCTTGGAGCAGTCCTCCAGAATCTTGCCGCCTACGTCCATGAAGATCACGCGGTTGCTCACGCGCTTGGCAAAGCCCATTTCGTGCGTCACGCACATCATGGTCATGCCCTCGTTGGCCAGGCCCACCATCACGTCCAGCACTTCGCCCACCATCTCGGGGTCGAGCGCGGAGGTGGGCTCGTCGAACAGCATGACGATGGGGTCCATGCTCAGTGCACGGGCAATCGCCACGCGCTGCTGCTGACCACCCGAGAGCTGACCGGGGAACTTGTCCTTGTGGGCGATCAGGCCCACGCGCTCCAGCATCTTGAGGCCGCGCTTCTTGGCGTCGTCGGCACTGCGGCCCAGCACCTTGATCTGCGCGATGGTGAGGTTGTCCGTCACCGACAGGTGGGGAAACAGCTCGAAGTGCTGGAACACCATGCCCACGCGCGAGCGCAGCTTGGGCAGGTCGGTCTTGGGGTCATGGATGGCCGTGCCGTCCACCCAGATCTCGCCCTTCTGGATGGGTTCGAGCGCGTTGATGGTCTTGATGAGCGTGGACTTGCCCGAGCCCGACGGGCCGCACACCACCACCACCTCGCCCTTGCTGATGCGGGTGGAACAGTCGTTGAGCACCTGGAAGGAGCCGTACCACTTGGAAACGTTCTTGAGTTCGATCATTGTTGAAATTCCTCACGCGGTGGCCATCAGCGAATGATGGCGATCTTTTGGTGCAGTCGCTTGACCGTCCAGGACAGGGCGTAGCAAATGATGAAGTAGAGCACCGCCGCCGCCAGATAGGCTTCGATGGGGCGCCCGAAGTTCTTGCCAGCCACCTCGAAGCCCTTGAGCATGTCGTAGGCGCCGATGGCATAGACCAGCGAGGTGTCCTGGAACAGGATGATGGTCTGCGTGAGCAGCACCGGCAGCATGTTGCGGAAAGCCTGTGGCAGGATCACGAGCTTCATGTTCTGGCCATAGGTCATGCCCAGTGCCTGGCCCGCGAACACCTGACCACGCGGGATGGACTGGATGCCCGCACGCATGATCTCGCTGAAGTAGGCCGCCTCGAAGGCAATGAAAGTCACCACGGCCGAGACCTCGGCCCCGATGGGCTTGCCGATGATGGCGGGCACGAGCAGGAAGAACCACAGGATCACCATCACCAGCGGAATGCTGCGCATGCCGTTGACGTAGATGGTGGCCGGAACGACCAGCCATTTCTTGCCGGACAGACGCATGAGTGCCAGCACCGTACCGAACAGAATGCCGCCGATGGTCGCCACCACGGTGAGCATCACGCTGAAGTACAGGCCCTTGAGCACGAAGTTGCTGATCAGGTCCCAGTTGTAGAAGGAAAAGTCCAGAGCGAGGTTCATGTCAGTGGCCTCCCGATCCGCCAGCCACGATCAGGCCGGGCACGCGCGAGCGCTTCTCGACAAAGGCCATGACGCGGTTGATGGCAAAGGCCGAAACGATGTACAGACCCGTGACGGCCAGGTACACCTCGATGCCGCGCGAGGTCTCTTCCTGCGCCTGCATGGCGAACATGGTGAGTTCCGCCACCGACACGGCGAAGGCCACCGAAGAGTTCTTGAAGATGTTCATCGTCTCGCTGGTCAGCGGCGGAATGATGATGCGAAACGCCATGGGCAAGAGCACATAGCGGTAGGTCTGAAAGGTGGTGAAACCCATGGCCATGCCCGCATAGCGCTGGCCACGCGGCAATGCCTGAATGCCCGAACGCACCTGCTCGGCGATACGCGCCGAGGTGAAGAAACCCAGCGCCAGCACCACAAGAACAAAACCGGACACACCCCGCATCACCGGGAACAGCGTGGGTACCACGTGGTACCACAAGAAAATCTGCACCAGCAGCGGGATGTTGCGAAACAGCTCCACCCACGCGTTCCCCAGGCGAACGACCATGGGTCTGTCCTGCAGGGTACGCAAAGTGCCCACCAGCGAACCCACCACCAAGGCCAAAGCCAAGGCCAGCACCGATACCGACACCGTCCAACCCCATGCTGACAGCATCCAGTCCAGGTAGGTGATGTCGCCGCCCTTGCCAAAGCAGCCTTGAATCGCCTCCCTTGTCAGCGTGTCCTCGCAGAACACCTGCCAATCCCAGCTCATAGGATGATTCCTTATTCAATATGACGCTGCAGGCATCTCGGCCCGCATGCGCCCAACAAAAAAGCCCCTTCAAACCGGTGGTCCGAAGGGGCGGCTCCTACCCAGGATTACTTCTTGGCGTAGTCTTCCATGGGCTTGTCGTTGGGGTTGGCCCAAGCGTCCTTGGTGGCTGCGGACAGGGGCAGGCCAATGGCCAGGTTGGTGGGAGGCACGGGCTGCATGAACCACTTGTCATACAGCTTGGCGAGCGAACCGTCCTTGATCTGGCGCTTGATGGAGTCGTCCACAGCCTTCTTGAAGGCGGGGTCGTCCTTGCGCAGCATGCAGGCGATGGGCTCGACGTTCAGCACTTCACCCACAATCTTGAAGTCGGCGGGGGTCTTGGCCTTGGAGATGTTGGCGGCCAGGATGGAACCGTCCATCACGAAGGCGTCGGCACGACCGGTTTCCAGCATCAGGAAGCTGTCTGCATGGTCCTTGCCATAGACTTCCTTGAAGTCCACGCCACCGGCACGCTCGTGCTTGCGCAGGGTCTGCACCGAGGTGGTGCCCGTGGTGGTGGCCACGGTCTTGCCGTTCAGGTCCTTGACCGAAGTGATGCCCGAATTGGCCTTGACGGCCATGCGCACTTCTTCCACGTAGGTGGTGACGGCAAAGGCCACGTCCTTCTGGCGCGCCGCGTTGTTGGTGGTGGAGCCACACTCCAGATCCACCGTACCGTTGGTCACCAGCGGAATACGGTTCTGCGAGGTCACGGGCTGGTACTTGATCTCCAGCTTGGCCAGGCCGAGCTGCTTTTGCAGGTCGGCAATGATGACTTCGGCCATTTCGGTGTGGAAGCCGACGTACTTGCCACCACCCAGGGTGTAGGACAGGCCCGAGGACTCGCGCACGCCCAGGGTGATGCTGCCAGCGCCTTTGATCTTGGCCAGTGTGTCGTTGGCTTGCGCCATGGCAGTGCCAGCGGCCAGCAGGGTGATGGCAGCAGCAAGCAGGGGTTTCTTCATGATTGTCTCCTTGTGGGTCAACGAAAAAAACGGATGGGTCGGTGCGATTATCTGCCCAGGCCCGCCAAGCCTGCGCAAACGCCACACCATCGTAACCGGCAACGCGCTAAGCGCGGCGCCCGGATTCAGAAAGGAACATGGTCGGTCGGGTACTTCCAGAAGTCGCGCAGCAGGTAGCTGACGGGCATGTTCAGAGCCGTGCCCTTGGGCGGGATGGGGCGCAGAAACCACTTGTCGTAGATGTCATAGATGTCACGGCTGGTGATCAGGCGACGCATCTCCTCGTCCACCACCTTCTTGAACGCGACATCGTTCTTGGGCAGCATGATGGCCAGGGGCTCGGTGGTCAGGAAGCGCCCCACCACCTTCAGCGCCTTGGGATCAGGCCGGTTGGCGGCCAAACCGAACAGCAGCACATCGTCCATCAGAAACGCATCGGCCTCGCCTTTTTCTACCATTTCAAGCGCTCTGGCGTGGTCCGGCGCCTCCACGATGGTCAGGCCCATCAGGCGCTCGCGGTTGGCCTGCTCTACCGCCTTGAGCGGCGTGGTGCCCTTGGTGGACACCAGTTTTCTACCCGTCAGGTCTTCAATGCGGTCCACCGGGCTGGACGCCTTCACCAGGAGGCGCGCCCCGGTGATGAAGTGGGGAATGGTGAAACCGACCTTCTGGCGCCGCTCGGCATTGTTGGTGGTGGAGCCGCATTCCAGGTCGGCCTTGCCCTCTTCCACCATGGTGATGCGGTTGGCCGGCGTGACCATGAGGAACTCCACCGGCATGTCCTTCATGCCTGTTTTCTTGCGCACCGCGTCGGCAATGCGCAGGCACAGGTCCACGGCGTAACCGACCGGTTTGCCATCCACCATGTAAGAAAACGGCACCGAGGATTCACGGTGCGCCACCACCAGCTTGCCGCCTCCAGCGACACGCTCCAGCACCGTTTGCGCAGGCACCGCAGCGGCGCTGCACAGCAGCGCAAGACAAGCGGCAAAGGTCCTGATGGTGGTCATGCTGACTCCCCGTCGGATGGTGAATGGTGCAGCGCCAAGGCACTGCGGATGCGCTCAGACACAGAGCAGCACAGCCTGCTCCGGTCCCCGAAAAAAACCCAAGGCGCGGATGGTAAGTCCCGCATTCACGCATTGCCAATGCTGAATCCGCGCACAACTATGAAAAATATTTATACAAGCCCCGCACCCGCCTGCACCTGCAAATACTCCCACAGAGCCTGGGCAGTGCCCTTGGCGGTTTCCTTGCCCGAGGGTTTCTCTCGGTAGGCGCGTACATCCATCACCATCTGCAGTTCTGTCGCACCCGGCGGTACAGCGCTGACCAGACGGCGCGCCTTCAATTCCTTTTTGACCGCGCTGTAGGGCAAGAAGGCCACGCCCTGCCCCTCCAGCGCCATGGCCTTGAGGCCTTCGGCCATGTCGGTCTCGTACACCCGGTCCAGATGGATGGGCGTGCCCGACTGCTTGAGGATCAACTCCGTCACACGCCCCAGGTACGCCCCTGGCGCATAGCCCAGGTAGGGCAAGGGCTGGCCCGGCTTTCCGGGCAAGCAATGCAAGGGCTTGCCGTCCGCATCGGGACGACTGTAAGGCGCCAGCACCTCCTGCCCCAAGCTGACCATCTCGTAGCGATCGGCGTCCAGTTGGAAGGGCTGAGAATCATGGTGGTAGGTGATGAGCAGATCGCAACTGCCTTCGACCAGGCGCATCAGCGCATCGTGCACGTTCAGGGCAATGAGCCGGCTCTTGAACGGCCCGAACTTCGTGCGCAGGCTCGACACCCAGGCCGGGAAGAAGGTGAACGCCAACGTGTGCGGCACGGCGAACTCGATCATGTCCTGGCTTGACGTGCTGTGTGCGCGCAGCATGGCGCGGGTGTTCTGCAGCGCCTGCAGGATTTCCAGCGACTGGTCGTACAGCGTCTTGCCGGCCCCCGTCAGCCGGGTGGGGTAGGAGCTGCGGTCCACCAGATCGGTCCCCGCCCAGGCCTCCAGCGCCTGGATGCGGCGCGAGAAAGCCGGTTGCGTGACATGCCGCAGTTGCGCCGATCGGCTGAAACTGCGCGTCTCGGCCAAGCTCACAAAATCCTCAAGCCATTTGGTTTCCATGGGTGGATTATCTGCCTGCGCTATGCCACAGCCATAGGTGCAAGCGCGCATGCTCCGGGATGCGGAGCATCGCGCTGCAAGTCGCCGCATAATGGCCACGCAGCATCTGCAGCGCTCACCACGCGCACCCAGCGCTTCCTGCACCACCGAAACATGGTCGGTCACGGCAGCGCCGCTTTTCCGCGCTCTCCCTGACTTTCCGACACCATGTCCACCACACCCTCCCCCGGGCCCGATCCCGCTGCGCCGGCAGCGGACACCCCCTCCCCCGACGAGCCCCGCTCGCTGCGCATCGAAGACTGGCTCACCGTGATCGTGATGGCGCTGCTGGCCCTGATCACCTTCGCCAACGTGCTGGTACGCTACTTCACCAGTTCCTCGTTCGCCTGGACGGAAGAAATCTCTGTGTTCCTGATGATCGTGCTGGCCCTGGTGGCCGGTTCGGCCGCCGTGGCGCGCGACATGCACATCCGCATCGAATGGTTCGCCGAGGGCGGCTCGTTCGCGCGCCGCCGTGCCCTGGCGCGCTTTGGCGCGCTGATGGTGGCGCTGCTGTTCGGCACCATCGCCGTGCTGAGCGTGCGCGTGGTCTGGGACGACTACCGCTTCGAGGAAACCTCTCCCGGCATCGGCGTGCCCCAGTGGTGGTACTCGGCGTGGCTTCCGGTGTTCTCGGCATTGATCACCTGGCGCGCCCTCGGCCTGTTCTGGCGGCGCGGCAAGAAGCCTCCCGTGGAGTTTCTGGACACCGCAGGCTCTGCCGGGCCAGAGGAGCGCCAGCCATGATCGCCACCCTGCTGTTCGTGGCCTTCCTGGCCATGATGTTCGTGGGCGTGCCCATCGGTGCCGCCCTGGGCCTGGCGGGCGCGGCCGCCATCGCGCTGGCCAATGCCGAGACGCAGTGGTTCGGCCTGCTGGCCGTGCCGCAGAACTTCTACGCCGGCCTGGGCAAGTACCCGTTGCTGGCCATTCCCATGTTCGTGCTCGTGGGCTCGATCTTCGACCGCTCGGGCGTGGCGCTGCGCCTGGTGAACTTTGCCGTCTCCATGGTCGGTCGCGGCCCCGGCATGCTGCCGCTGGTGGCCATCGCCGTGGCCATGTTCCTCGGCGGCATCTCCGGTTCGGGCCCGGCCAACGCAGCCGCCGTGGGCGGCGTGATGATCGCCGCCATGTCGCGCGCGGGTTACCCCGGCAGCTTCTCGGCCAGCGTGGTGGGCGCGGCGGCAGCCACCGACATCCTGATCCCGCCCTCAGTCGCCTTCATCATCTACTCGGTGCTGGTGCCCGGCGCCTCGGTGCCCGCGCTGTTCGCCGCCGGCATGGTGCCCGGCGTGCTGGCGGGCGTGGCATTGATCGTGCCGGCCGTCTGGATGGCGCGCAGGCACCGCATGGGCGCCCTGGAGGCCGATATGCCACGCCCACCGTTCTGGAAGAGCCTGCGCGAAGCCTCCTGGGGCCTGGCCGCGCCGGTACTGATCCTCGGGGGCATGCGCGCGGGCTGGTTCACGCCCACCGAAGCGGCCGTGGTGGCCGTGTTCTACGGCCTGTTCGTGGGCATGGTGATCCACCGCACGATCTCGGTGCGCGACCTGTTCCCCATCCTGCGCGAAGCGGGCGAACTCTCGGCGGTGATCCTGATCGTGGTCTCGCTCGCGGGCATCTTCGCGTATTCGCTCTCCACGCTGGGCGTGATTGACCCGGTGGCCACGGCCATCGTGAACTCGGGCCTGGGTGAGTACGGCGTGCTGGCGCTGCTGATCCTGCTGCTCATCACCGTGGGTATGTTCCTTGATGGCATCTCCATCTTCCTGATCTTCGTGCCGCTCTTGCTGCCCATCATGCAGCACTACCAGTGGGACCCGGTGTGGTTCGGCGTCATCCTCACGCTCAAGGTGGCGCTGGGCCAGTTCACGCCGCCGCTGGCCGTGAACCTCATGGTCTCGTGCCGCATCGCTGGCGTGCGCATGGAGTCCACCGTGCGCTGGGTCGGCCCCATGCTGCTGGCCATGTTCCTCGTGATGGTGGCCGTGATCGCCTTCCCGCAGCTCGCGCTGTGGCTGCCCGCCCAACTGGGCTATTGAATTTTTCCCAAGGAGACTGAAAGCATGAAACTGCGTACCTTCCTCACCACCGCCGTGGCCGCCGCCGCGGCCCTGGCCTTCACCGCGCCCGCCGCCCTGGCGCAGACCGCCTACAAGAGCGAATACCGGATGTCGCTCGTGCTCGGCCCGGCCTTTCCCTGGGGCAAGGGCGGCGAGCTGTGGGCCAACAAGGTGCGCGAACGCACCCAGGGCCGCATCAACATCAAGCTCTACCCCGGCGTGTCGCTGATCCAGGGCGACCAGACGCGCGAGTTCTCCGCACTGCGCCAGGGCGTGATCGACATGGCCGTGGGCTCGACCATCAACTGGTCGCCCCAGGTCAAGCAGCTCAACCTGTTCTCGCTGCCCTTCCTGATGCCCGACTATGCCGCCATCGACGCCCTGACCCAGGGCGAGGTGGGCAAGAGCCTGTTCCAGACGCTGGACAAGGCCGGCGTGGTGCCCCTGGCCTGGGGCGAGAACGGCTACCGCGAGATCTCCAACTCCAAGAAGGAGATCAAGAGCCCGGCCGACCTCAAGGGCATGAAGATCCGCGTGGTGGGCTCGCCGCTGTTCCTTGACACCTTCACCGCGCTGGGCGCCAACCCCACGCAAATGAGCTGGTCGGATGCCCAACCCGCCATGGCCAGCGGCGCCGTGGACGGCCAGGAAAACCCCCTGTCCATCTTCACCGCCGCCAAGCTGCACACTGTGTCGCAAAAGTACCTGACGCTGTGGGGCTACATCGCCGATCCGCTGATCTTCGTGGTGAACAAGGACATCTGGAACAGCTGGACGCCCGCCGACCGCGAGATCGTGAAGCAAGCCGCCATCGACGCCGGCAAGGAACAGATCGCCCTGGCCCGCAAGGGCGTGGTCGAGGCCGACAAGCCGCTGCTCAAGGACATCGCCGCCAACGGCGTGACCGTGACCCAGCTGACCCCCGCCGAGCGCGAGGAGTTCGTCAAGGCCACGCGCCCGGTGTACGCCAAGTGGAAGGGCCAGATCGGCGCCGACCTGGTGAATGCCGCCGAGAAGGCGATTGCCGCCCGCAAGCCCTGAACGGCTCGCACCGCGTCAACCCCAAGCCCCGCATAGCGGGGCTTTTTGCTACATTTTTAATAGCTGTTAGCGCTTATATTACGGGCGCCAGAGGCCAAAAACACCTCAAACCTCCAGCGCCTCGCCGGACTGCTGCAGCGCCCACATGCGTGCATAGCGCCCGCCCGCCGCCAACAGCGCGGCGTGCGTGCCGCGCTCGACAATGCGGCCCGCGTCCATGACCAGAATTTCGTGCGCATCCACCACGGTGGAGAGGCGGTGCGCGATCACCAGCGCGGTCTTGCCCTGCGCCACCTGGCGCAGCTCGGCCTGGATGGCGCGCTCGTTGGCCGAATCCAGCGCGCTGGTGGCCTCGTCGAAGATCAGGATGGGCGGGTTCTTCAGCAGCGTGCGCGCAATGGCCACGCGCTGCTTCTCGCCGCCCGAGAGCTTGAGCCCGCGCTCGCCCACCATGGTGGCGTAGCCCTTGGGCGTGGCGGCGATGAAGCCATGGATGTGCGCCGCGCGTGCGGCCTGCTCCACCTCATCCTGCGAGGCGTCCGGGCGACCGTAGGCGATGTTGTAGGCCACGGTGTCGTTGAACAGCACCGTGTCCTGCGGCACGATGCCGATGGCGCGGCGCAGGCTTTCCTGCGTCACGCTGCGGATGTCCTGCCCGGCAATGCAGATGCGCCCGGCCTGCACGTCATAGAAGCGGAACAGCAGGCGCGAGAGGGTGGACTTGCCAGCGCCCGAGGGCCCGACCACGGCCACCGTCTTGCCTGCCGGAATCTCGAAGCTCACCCCATTGAGGATAGGGCGGCTGGGCTCATAGGCAAAGTGCACGTCCTCGAACCGCACCGTGGGCGCAGCCAGCCCTGTCAGCGCGGTGGCGCCTGGGGCGTCGGCCACTTCGCGCTCCCGGTCCATGAGGGTGAACATCTTGTCCAGGTCGGTCAGGCTCTGCTTGATCTCGCGGTAGATCACGCCCAGGAAGTTGAGCGGGATGTAGATCTGGATCATGAAGGCATTGACCATGACCAGATCGCCCAGCGTCAGCCGCCCCTCGGCCACGCCCTGCGTGGCGCGCCAGAGCATGGCCACCAGCCCGATGGCGATGATGAGCTGTTGCCCGGTGTTGAGCAGGGACAGCGTGCTCTGGCTCTTGAGGCGCGCACGCCGCAGGCGCTCCAGGCTCTCGTCGTAGCGCCGCGCCTCGAACTGCTCGTTGTTGAAGTACTTGACCGTCTCGTAGTTGAGCAGCGAATCGACCGCCTTGGTGTGCGCGGCCGAATCAAACTCGTTGGCCTCGCGCCGGAACTGGGTGCGCCACTCGGTCACCAGCACGGTGTAGGCGATGTAGCACAGCAACGCCGTGAGCGTGATGACGGCAAACCCCACATCGAAGCGCGTGCCCAGCACCGTGAGCACCAGCAGCACCTCGACCAGGGTGGCCAGAATGTTGAACAGCGCAAACGACACCAGCGACTCGATGCCGCGCACACCGCGCTCGATATCGCGCGTCATGCCGCCGGTCTGGCGCTCCAGGTGAAAACGCAGGCTCAGCCCATGCAGGTGTTGAAAGGTCTGCAGCGCAATGCTGCGCGCCGCGCCGTGCGTGGCCTTGGCAAACACCAGTTCGCGCAGCTCATTGAACAGCGAGGTGGACAGGCGCAGCATCCCGTAGGCCAGCAGCAGGCCCACGGGCACCACCAGCAGCGCCGTGGCGGCCCCCGCAGGCACATCCATGGCATCCACCAGTTGCTTGAGCAGCAGCGGCACGCCCACGTTGGCCAGCTTGGCGCCGACCATGAAGGCGATGGCGGCCAGCACCCGGCCCTTGTATTGCCACAGGTAGGGCAGCAGGCGGCCCAGTGTGGCCCAGTCGGAGCGCGGGCGGGCGGGTTCGAGGGGCGAAGGGGGGGGAGCAGATTCGCCGTGGCGGCGCATGGGAGACAATCCAAAGATCAGACAACACCCGAGATTGTGCCCATGTCCCAGCATTCCGACCGTCCCGCTGCCACTTTACCCACCGACAAGGAGCTGGTGCTCAAGGTCATCCCCATGCCCGCCGACACCAACGGCAATGGCGACATCTTTGGCGGCTGGGTGATGGCACAGGTGGACCTGGCAGGCTCTGTTCTGCCCGCGCGGCTGGCCCAGGGCCGCATGGCCACGGTGGCGGTCAATGAATTCATCTTCAGGCACCCGGTGCGCGTGGGCGACATCCTGTCGCTCTACGCCAGCGTGACGCGCGTGGGCCGCACCTCCATCACCGTGGAAGTGGAGGTGTTTGCCGAGCGCTTTGCCCAGCAGGGTGACTACGTGAAGGTGACCGAGGCGCGCCTGACCTATGTGGCCATTGACAGCGAAGGGCGCCCACGCCCAGTGCCGCAGGCGCAGGCGCAGGCGCAGGCGCAGGGCACAGCCTAAAACCGCGAAAAATCCGGCGGGCGCTTCTCGATAAAGGCCATCACCGCCTCGGCCAGTTCGGGCGACTGCACGCTGTGCTGCAGGGCTTCGCCCTCGGCAGCCAGCGCGGCCTGCAGCGCCGCCTGGTGGCCCTGGCGCAGCAGGCGCTTGGCGCTTGCCACGGGGCCCGGTGCCAATTGCGCCAGGGCCTCTGCCGTCTGGCGCGCACGGGCCAGTTCCTGGCCTGCGGGTTCCACAGTGGTGAGCAAACCGGCGCGCAGCGCGGTATCGGCGTCAAACGGCTCACCCAACAGCACGAGCTGGCTGGCCAGGCGCATGCCGGCATTCATGGGCAACAGGTAGCTGGAGCCGAACTCGGGCACCAGCCCCAGGCGCGCGAAGGGCAGTTGAAAACGCGTGCCCTGGGCCGCATGCACAAAATCGCAATGCAGCAGCAGCGTGCTGCCGCCGCCAATGGCCAGGCCATGCACCGCCGCCACGATGGGCTTGTCGAACGTCGTCAGGCGGCGCAGCAGGCGCGAGAGCGCCGATTTCTCGTAGCCCTCGGCCAGCAGGCCGTGCTGCACGCTCTTGAGGTTGGCACCCGAGCAAAAGGCATCGCCCTCGGCGCTGAGCAGCACCACGCGCACGCCGGGGTCTTCGGCAGCGCGGGCCAGGTGGGCCTCCAGCGCGTCGAACCAGGCATCGTCCATGAGGTTGCGCACACCTGCCTGGCCAAAGCGCAGGTGCAAGACCTTGTTCTCGGTGGTGGTCTGGAAGGAAAGGCTCATGCCGGGGTCTCCAAGGGTTGGGCGGAAAGGTGGAAGGGCTCTGCGGCGGGCGGCCCCAAAAACAAGGCCAGCGCCTGCTGCGCCAGCGCATCGAGCGACAGGGGGCCATCGGGCCGGTACCACTGCACCGCCCAGTTGAGCGCGCCCAGAATGAACAGGCGCGCCAGCGGTGGCGCTGTGCACAGCCGCCCCTGCTGGTGCAAGGCCTGCAGCACGGGCATCCAGGGGGCCTCGTACACGGTCTTGAGGCGTGCGATGGAGTGGCGCTGCTCCGGCGTGAGCGAGCGCCATTCGTACAGCATCACGGGGATGAAGTCGCCCTCGGGGCCGAACAGGATTTCAAAATGGTGGCGCACCAAGGCAGCCAGGCGCTCTTGCGGCAGCGCATCGGCGCACACGCCATCGAGTGCCGCCTGCTGGCTGCGCACGGCATGCTCCATGCCTTCGTGCATGACGGCGTGCAGCAACGCGCTCTTGCTCTCGAAATGGTAGAAGGGCGAGCCGCTTTGCATGCCCGCTGCGGCCGCGATGTCGCGCGTGCTGACGGCGGCGAAGCCCCGGCTGCGGAACAGGCGGGCCGCGCCGCGCAGCAATTCGCGGCGGCGGTTGCCTTCGTCGCGCGCATCGGGCAGCTTGCGCGGACGCCCCCGGGCGCGCCGGGGCGCCTCGGGAGAATCTGTGCCCTGCGCATCCATGCCCGGCACCTTAGCCGGGTTTCAGGATTTCAGCAAGCAAATGCTTGGCAAAAACCCGTCATGCGGCCAGGGCGCTGGCAGGCTCGGGCCGGGCGCGGGTCAAGGCAGCGCCCGTGCCCATTTCCACCTCGCCGCTGAGCTGGCCGCCCTCCTCGATCACCAGCTTGCCATAGCGCACCTTGCCGCTGACCTTGCCGGTGCCGTGGATCACGAGCTTGTGGCGTGCCGTGAGCGTGCCGCTGAACTCGCCCCGGATCTCGGCAATATCGATCTCTGCGGCGCCACGGAATGCGCCCTGCTCGGCGATCTGGATCACGCGCGAATCCATGGTGGCCTCGACCGTGCCCTCCACCACCAAGGTGTCGCAGTCGGTGATCTCCACCCCCTTGAGCTTGATGTTGGGGCCTACCGTGAGCTTGCTGCCCACGGGTTCCGTGCTGCTTTTGGGGGCGCTGCTGGCCACCGGCGCAGTCGCTGTTGGCGCGCTGGTGGATGGCGCCACCCCATTGCTGTGGTGGTGCGGCTGCGCCGCAGAGGGTGAGCGGGGGGCCAGGGCGTCGGGTTCGCGCCTGCCGAAGAAGGGGTTTTGCACAGCCATCGTTTCTCCTTGGGACAAAAGTCCATCCTAGAAGCCACGCACTGGTAAAACACCGCGCATTGCGCAAGATCGGTAACCAGGTGGTTCAGGCGTTGCATGCGCTTGCAACGCTTGCAGCCCCATACAGTTGTGGCGGGGTCAGGACACGATGTACGCCGCTGCGCCCGAAGACAGCAGTTTGCCGTCGGCGCCCAGAAACTCCATGCGCGTGGTGGCCACGCGCGAGCCCAGGCGCAGCACTTCGGCGCGCAGCTCAAAGTGCGTGCCGATGCCAGGGCGCAGGTAGTCGATGCGCAAATCGATGGTGCCCAGCTTGGCAAAGCGGTGCAGGCGCTGCAGGGGCTCTTCGTCCATGTGGCGCGCGCCGATGGCGGCCATCACCGCCAGGCCGCCCATGGCGTCGAGCCCGGCGCTGATGACACCGCCGTGGATACGGTTGTGCGCGAAGTGCCCGATCAGCTCGGGCTTCATCTCGATGCGACCCGCCACGCGCTCGGCCTCCATGCGGACAATCTTGAGCCCCAGCACCTGATTGAACACGATACGTTCCTCGAAGATCGTCTTGAGCCCGGCGATGAACTCGGGCTCGAACGGCGGCGGGGTGGCGGTGGATTTGGTCATGGAGGTATTGGCTTGTGCCCGGTGCTGCAATTGCTATTATTTTAATAGCTGCTTACGCTTTATTGGCGGGCGCAAACGGCCAATTTTCCTTGAATGACTGATTCAGCACTGGCTGAAGTCTGGCTTGCGCTTCTGCATGAACGCGGTGAAGGCTTCACGGGCAGCGGGTTCGCCCAGCATGCGCCCGAAGCTGTCCCCCTCGATGGCCATGCGTTCGAGCACGGGGGCGGTCTGGCCCAGCTTCATCAGGCGTTTGGTCTCGACCAGCGAAGACAGTGGTTTGCCCGCGAGCTTGCGCGCCTGCGCTTGCGCCACGGCGTTGCATTCGGTGGGCGGCACCACGCGGTTGACCAGCCCGACCTCCAGCGCTGCCTCGGCCATGAAGGGCTCGCCCAGCAGCAGTGCCTCTGCGGCACGGTGGTAGCCCAGCAACTGCGGCGCCAGCAGGCTGGACGCAGCCTCGGGGCACAGGCCCAGGTTCACGAAGGGCATGGAGAAGGCTGCGTTGTCCCCCGCATAGACCAGGTCACAGTGGAACAGCATGGTCGTACCGATGCCCACGGCCGGGCCGCACACGGCGGCGATCACCGGCTTGGGGAAGCTGGCGATGGCGCGCAGGAAGCGGAACACCGGCGAATCCTGCGAGGACGGCGGCTGCTGCAGAAAGTCGCCAATATCGTTGCCCGCGCTGAAGACCGTGGGGTCGCCCTGCAGCACCACCACGCGCACGCTGGCGTCCTGCGCAGCAGCTTCCAGCGCATCGGCCAGCGCCGCATACATGGCGCGGGTGATGGAGTTCTTCTTGTCCACACGGTGGAAGGTCAGGGTCATGACGCCTGCATCGGCGTGCACGAGGATGTCGTTCTGCGGTTCGCTCATGGGAAATCCTTGCGAGGGCGCGCTGGCCTTATTCTTTGTAATAGACGATCTGGTGGCTGGTGGCGAGCATGGTGCCCGCCTCGTTCCACAGCTGGGCGGTCTGGTCGAAAAAGCCGTTGCGAAACTCCTGCGCGCGCGCCTGGCCCAGCACATAGCCCGTGCCCGTGGCCTGCAGTTGCGGCGCGCTGGCATGGAAGTACACCGTGATGGACACGGTGCCTGCGGGCACATGCACGGCGCGGCGCAGCCATACGCGCGGAAAGAACACGTCGGCCAGCGCCGCCAGCCCACAGAAGTCAAGCACACGCTCGGGCGTGTTGCGCATCCACAGCTGCGTGAGGCTGCTGTCGCCCTGGCCGTTCCACTGCCGGGGCAAGGCACCGGCCACGGGCCGCAGGTCGTAACGGTTGAACCATTCGACGCCCGGCACCGGCGGCACGGGCTGCAGCGTGTCGGGCCGGGGCACCTCGGGCATGGGCATGTCGGCCAGGCTCCAGGTGTCGCGGCGCGCCGCCGTGACCGCCGTGGCCGTGGTGGTGACCACGGGCTCGCCGTCGGCACCGGTCTGCACGATGGACACGTTCCAGTGCTGGGTCGAACGGTTGGTGCGCACCGGAGTCGCATCAACCGTGAACGGCCCGGTGGTGGGCGCCCCGGCGTAGTTGACCGTGAGCGACAGGGGCTCACCCAACAAGCGGGGATGCAGCAGGATGGCGCGCAGCGCCGTGGCCGCGGTGATGCCGCCAAAGGGCCCGACCATGTTCCAGTAGGCTGGGTGTGTCTGGCCCCGGTAGTGGCCCTCGGCCAAGGTGTCGAGCACCAGGGCCTGATCAAAGGAATGGGGTGTCGTCATGGTGCCGAGTGTGCCGTGAAATGCGCCGTCCCACCGTCATGCCGGTGACTGCGCCGCCGGGCGAGCCAGCGCCGCCAGGTCGGCCGCCGCACGCGGCCACAGGCTTTGGCGGAACTGCTCGCGGAAAAACCCGAAATGCCCGATGCGCAGCGCCTTCACGTCCTGCGGTGCGATGCGCTCGACGCGCGTGGGCGCGTTGCTGTAGAGGTTGACGAGGGCCTGCGTGCCGCGCAGCGTCATCAGTTCGTCGTCGCTCATCGACAGCGCCAGCACCGGAAAGCGCACTGCGCCATAGCGCTGTGCCACCTCGGGGCCCTCGGCGCCCACGCTGTAGGTGGGGTTCAGGCACCAGCGGCGCCATTGCAGGATCACGCCGGCAGGCAGGTCGCCCACTTTGCGCAGCTTGCGGCCAGGGAAGTAGCCGCACAGGCGAGTAGCCAGCGGCACCAGCACCCACCAGAAGTACGGCACCATGCGCTTGAGGCGCGGGGCGTTGTCGCGCCAGTAGCCGCTGCCGGCCGCCACGCTGAGCAGGCCGTCCACCTGGCCGGGGTTGCGCAGCAGGCCGGGCAGTTGCGCGCCCAGGCTGTGGCCCAGCAGGTACAAAGGTTGTTCAGGCAGCGCCGCGCGGGCCGCCGCAATCACGGCCTCGTAGTCACGCGCCCAGTCGAACAGGTCGGCGCGCACCTCGCGCATGGGGCCGACGAGCGAATCGCCATGACCCCGGTAATCGAACGTGGTGACGCGAAAGCCCTGCTGCGCCAGCCACTGGGCGAACGATGCGTAGTAGTCCTGCCGCACCCCCATGGCCCCGCCGATGACCACGCTGGCGCGCGCTGTGCCCTCGGGCTCGAACACGCACAGCGCCACGCTGACGCCTTCATCGACCCGCAAGGTCTGTTTGTTCATGCTGTGTCTCCTTGTGTCACACCGTTCTGCGCCGGTTTGATGCCAGAAACCATGGAGGAGCAGGTAGCTCCCCTCAGCCCTTGAGAGTGTTCATACCCTGCCCTCAAGGGCGTAGCGAGCGGGATCAGCTGCTAGGCGGACGGAGCACAGGAACCGGAACGTACTTGCGGTACGTGAGGATTCCGAGCACCGCCCAACGACGCAGATGACCCGCGCAGTAGCCAGTTAAACCGCTTCAAAAATTCCTGCGGCGCCTTGGCCTGTTCCCACGCACATCGTGACCATGCCGTACTTCAGCTTGTGGCGGCGCAGTGCGTGCACCACGGTGGCGGCGCGGATGGCGCCGGTGGCGCCCAGCGGGTGGCCCAGGGCGATGGCGCCGCCCATGGGGTTGACCTTGGCGGGGTCCAGGCCCAGGGTGTTGACCACGGCAAGCGACTGGGCGGCAAAGGCTTCGTTCAGCTCGTACCAGCCGATGTCCTCGCTCTTGAGGCCGGCGTAGCGCAGCGCGGCGGGAATGGCCTCGATGGGGCCGATACCCATGATTTCGGGCGGCACGCCGCGTGCGGCGTAGCTCACGAAGCGCGCCAGCGGCGTGAGGCCGAACTGTTTGACGGCCTTCTCGCTGGCCAGGATCAGCGCACCTGCGCCGTCACTGGTCTGCGAGCTGTTGCCGGCCGTCACGCTGCCGCGCGCGGCGAACACGGGCCGGAGCTTGGCCAGGCCTTCGAGCGAGGTGTCGGGGCGGGGGCCTTCGTCCAGGTTCACGGTGCGGGTCTTGGTGATGACTTCCCCGGTGGCCAGGTTGGGCACGCGCTCCAGCACTTCGATGGGGGTGATTTCGTCGGTGAATTCGCCCGCCTGCTGCGCCTTGATGGCGCGCATGTGCGACTCCAGCGCGAAGGCGTCCTGCATCTCGCGCGTCACCTTCCACTGCTGGGCCACCTTCTCGGCCGTCAGGCCCATGCCGTAGGCAATGCCGACGTTCTCGTCCTTGGCGAACACCTCGGGATTGAACGAGGGCTTGCCACCACCCATGGGCACCATGCTCATGGACTCGGCACCACCGGCGATCATCACGTCGGCCTCGCCCACGCGGATGCGGTCGGCGGCCATCTGGATGGCCGTGACGCCCGAAGCACAGAAACGGTTGACGGTGACGCCGCCCACCGGGTGGCTGAATGCCAGGCCGGTGGCGATACGTGCCATGTTCATGCCCTGCTCGCCTTCGGGGAAGGAGCAGCCGATGATGGCGTCTTCGATCGCCTTGGGGTCCAGCGTGGGGACTTGCAGCATGGCGCTCTTGATGGCGG
The DNA here is from genome assembly GCF_022760965.1 of Simplicispira sedimenti. Lineage (NCBI taxonomy): Bacteria > Pseudomonadati > Pseudomonadota > Betaproteobacteria > Burkholderiales > Comamonadaceae > Simplicispira > Simplicispira sedimenti. The sequence continues at coordinate 244,146 of NZ_JAKVIJ010000003.1, read as the reverse complement.
CGACCAGCAGCTCGTCAGGACGGGTGTTGCGGAAATAGCCGCGGCCCGAACGCCCGATGGGCGTGCGCGTGGCGGCAACGATGTAGGCGTCTTGGACTTGTTTCATGATGGGATCCTTACCTTTGGGGTGTGGCGGCAGGGGCCGCCGGGGCACTGGTTTTGCTCTTGCTGGCGGGCACCCAGGCCCAGATGAATTCGCACTCAATGGGCTGCGCGCCGGATTCGTCGCTCACCTGCACGGCCACGGTGACTTCGCCTTTGTCGCTTTGCTGCATGAGCGTGCGCTGCTCATCGGTGAGCGTGGCCACTGCGCGCAGGGCGCCCTGGGCACGCCGCTTGAAGGCCACACGCAGCTCCTTGGCCAGGGGCAGGCAGTCGTCGCGCACGTTCATGCCCACCACCATGCCGGTGGCCGTCTCGGCCAGCAGCGTCATGGCGGCGGCGTGCACGCCGTGGATGTGGTTCTGCACCCGGCGCTGGTTGGCCACGGCCACTTCCACGCGCTGGGGCGTCAGCTCAAGGTACTGCAGGCCTGCCGTGCCGGTGAAGGGCACGGCGCGGCGCAGCACCAGGTTGCGCGCCCAGGGCCGCACTGCGGCGGGCACCCGGTCGAGCTGGCCCATGGTGCGGGCCAGCCGGTTGGGCCGCGCGGTGGAAGGGGTGGCTGCAGCGCTCATGTCAGTTGCGAACCGGTTTGCCGGTGGACAGCATGCCCATGATGCGTTCCTGGGTCTTGGGGTGGTCGAGCAGGCTGCAGAAGGCCTTGCGCTCCAGCGCCATGAGGTATTCCTCGTTCACCAAGGTCCCGGCCTCGACCTCGCCGCCACACACCACACCCGCGATCAGGCTGGCAATGTGGAAGTCGTGCGCGCTGATGAAGCCGCCGTCACGCATGTTGACCAGCTGCGCCTTGATGGTGGCAATGCCGCTGCGACCGGCCACGGGGAACAGGCGCTTGTGCGGTGCACGGTAGCCGCTGGCAAACATGGCCTTGGCTTCGTTGATGGCAACGAACAGCAGCTCGTCCTTGTGCGCCACAACCACGTCGCTCTCCAGCAGGTAGCCGAGCTTGCGCGACTCCAGCGCACTGGTGCCCACCTTGGCCATGGCCGCGGCGGTGAAGCCTTCGGTCAGGAAGGGCAGTACGTCCTTGGAGGTGGACAAGGCCATGTTCTCGGCGGCACGGCGGGCGATGTAGGTCAGGCCGCCCGCGCCGGGCACCAGGCCCACGCCCACTTCGACCAGGCCGATGTAGCTTTCCATGGCCGCCACGCGCTTGCTGGAATAGATGGCCAGCTCACAGCCACCGCCCAGGGCGATGCCACGGATGGCGGACACCACGGGCACGTTGGAGTAGCGCAGCGCCAGCATGGCCTTCTGCAGCTCGGCCTCGGCACCTTCCACGGCCTTGGAGCCGCCCATCATGAAGGCGGGCAGCATGGACTGCAGGTCGGCACCGGCAGAGAACATCTCGTCCGGCGACCAGACCACCAGACCCTGGTAGCTTTCCTCGGCCATGGCCTGGGCCTTGAGCAGGCCCTCGATCACGCCGCCGCCAATGGCGTGCATCTTGGTCTTGATGGAGGCGATGAGCACCGCCTCGTCCAGCGTCCACAGGCGAATGGATTCGTCCTCGAACAGCGTGGTGCCCGCCGTCTTGGCGCTGGGTGCGTTGGCGCCCAGCACGCTCTCGGGGAAGTGCTGGCGCGCATACACGGGCAGGCTGCGCGGGGCCACGAACTGGCCGGTGGTGGGGTTGAACGAGCCCTCGGGCTGGTGCACACCGCCGCGCTCGGCCACGGGGCCCTTGAACACCCACTCGGGCAGGGGCGCCTTGCACAGTGCCTTGCCAGCGTCGATGTCCTCCTGGACCATCTTGGCGACTTCCAGCCAGCCTGCTTCTTGCCACAGCTCGAAGGGGCCCTGCTTCATGCCAAAGCCCCAGCGCATGCAGAAGTCCACATCGCGGGCGTTGTCGGCGATCGAAGCCAGGTGTACGGCAGCGTAGTGGAAGCTGTTGCGCAGAATGGCCCACAGGAACTGGCCTTGCGCGCCTTCGGCGTTGCGCAGGAGCTTCAGGCGCTCGGCTGCGGGCTTCTTGAGCATGCGGGCATAGACCTCGTCGGCCTTCTGGCCTGCGGGCACATAGTCCTTGCTCGCCAGGTCGAAGCGCAGCACATCGCGGCCCACCTTCTTGAAGAAGCCGGCCTTGGTCTTCTGGCCCAGGTTGCCCATTTCCAGCAGGGTCTTGAGCACTTCGGGCGTGGCAAAGCTGGCGTAGAAGGGGTCGGTCTCGGCCGAGAGCGTGTCCTGCAGCGTCTTGATGACGTGGGCCATGGTGTCCAGGCCCACCACATCGGCGGTGCGGAAGGTGCCGCTCGATGCGCGGCCCAGCTTCTTGCCGGTGAGGTCATCGACCACGTCGTAAGTCAGGCCGAAGTTCTCGACCTCCTTCATGGTGGCCAGCATGCCGGCGATGCCCACGCGGTTGGCGATGAAGTTGGGCGAATCCTTGGCACGCACCACGCCCTTGCCCAGCGTGCTGGTGACAAAGGCCTCGAGCGCGTCGAGGTAGCGCGCTTCGGTCGTGGGGGTGTTGATCAGCTCCACCAACGCCATGTAGCGCGGCGGGTTGAAGAAGTGGATGCCGCAGAAACGCGGCTTGATCGCGTCGGGCAGCGCCTCGGACAGCTTGGTGATCGACAGGCCCGAGGTATTGGACGCCACAATGGTCTGTGCGCCAATGAAGGGTGCGATCTTCTTGTACAGGTCCAGCTTCCAGTCCATGCGCTCGGCAATGGCCTCGATGATGAGGTCGCAGTCGCGCAGTTGCTCCAGATGCTCTTCATAGTTGGCCTGACCGATCAATGCGGCGTCGTCCGCCACACCCAGCGGTGCGGGCTTGAGCTTCTTGAGGTTGTCGATCGCCTTGGTGACGATGCCGTTCTTCGGGCCTTCCTTGGCCGGCAGGTCGAACAGCACCACCGGCACCTTGACGTTGACCAGGTGCGCAGCAATCTGCGCGCCCATCACGCCAGCGCCGAGCACGGCGACTTTCTTCACTTGAAATCGGGACATGGTTTTCGTTCCTTGTTGATGGCCCGACCGCGCTCTGCGCAGGCCAGGCCTGTGCCCTTACTGCACCCGGGTCCAGGTCTGCGTGCGGCCAAACGGCCCAAAGGAGCCACGCACTTCGAGCTTCTTGCCGCCCTCGGTGGGCGTAAGGCGCAACGTGTAGTTGCGGCCGTTCTCGGGGTCGAGAATCTTGCCGCCTTCCCACACGTCCTTGCCCTCGGCCTTCTTGGCGCCACGGATGATCTCCAGGCCCAGGAGCGGCTTGTCCTTGCGATCGTCATCGCATTCCTTGCACACGTCCTCGGGCTTGGCGTCCTTGGTCAGGCGCTTTTCGATGGTGCCATTCAGCACACCCGCACCATTGGCCTGGATGCGGATCTCGGCCTTGGCCTCGCCGGTCTTGTCATCCACGTTGCGCCAGAGGCCTTCGGGCGTCATCTGCGCCCATGAAGGGGCGGAAGTTACTACAAAAATGATAGCTGCTATCGCTTTATTCATGGGCGTCTCCTTAGGTTTATATATCGATTTCAGGCCAGTGCCAGGTCGGTATCCATCAGCACCTTGCTGCCAGTGCGGGCGGTGCGCATGGCCGTCGCCGTCTCGGGGAAGAGCTTGGCGAAGTAGAAGCGCGCCGTCTGCAGCTTGGCCTGGTAGAACGGATCCTGGTTGCCTTCGGCAATTTTGCGCAGCGCGACCTGGGCCATGCGTGCGAAAAAGTAACCAAACACCAGGTGACCCATCACACGCAGGTAGTCCACGGCGGCGGCGCCCACTTCGTCGGGGTTCTGGAAGCCCTTGAAGCCGATCTCGGTGGTGAACTTGGTCATCTGGTCACCCAGGTAGGCGATGGGATTGACGAACTCGGCCATCTTTTCGTTCACGCCCTCTTCGGCCACCAGTTGTGCCACCAGCTTGCCGAACTTGCGCAGCGTGGCGCCGTTGTTCGACAGCACCTTGCGGCCCAGCAGGTCCAGCGACTGGATGGTGTTGGTGCCTTCATAGATCATGTTGATGCGGTTGTCGCGCACATACTGCTCCATGCCCCATTCCTTGATGAAGCCATGGCCGCCGAAAACCTGCATGCAGGCGTTGGTGGCGATGTGGCCGTTGTCCGTCAGGAAGGCCTTGGCGATGGGGGTGAGCAGCGCGAGCAGGTCACCGCTGTCCTTGCGCACCTTCTCGTCGGGGTGGTGGTGCTCCTTCTCCAGCAGCATGGCGCAGAAGGCTTCCAGTGCACGGCCACCTTCGGCGTAGGCCTTGGCCGTGAGCAACATCTTGCGCACGTCGGGGTGCACGATGATGGGGTCGGCAGGCTGGTCCTTGGCCTTGGGGCCGGTCAGCGAGCGCATCTGGATGCGGTCCTTGGCGTAGGCCAGTGCGTTCTGGTAGGCGACTTCGGTCAGGCCCAGGGACTGGTTGCCCACGCCCAGGCGGGCGGCGTTCATCATCACGAACATGCCCTGCATGCCCTTGTTGGGCTGGCCAACCATGGTGCCCACGGCGCCTTCGAGCGTCATCTGGCAGGTGGCGCTGGCCTTGATGCCCATCTTGTGCTCCAGACCGGAGCAGTAGATGCCGTTGCGCTCGCCGACGGAGCCGTCCTTGTTCACATGGAACTTGGGCACGATGAACAGGCTGATGCCCTTGATGCCGGGAGGCGCATCGGGGAGGCGGGCCAGCACCAGGTGGATGATGTTCTCGGCCATGTCATGCTCGCCGGCGCTGATGAAGATCTTGTTGCCGGTGATCTTGTAGGTGCCGTCGGCCTGGGGTTCGGCCTTGGTGCGCATCAGGCCCAGGTCGGTGCCGCAGTGGGGTTCGGTCAGGCACATGGTGCCGGTCCACTCGCCGCTGGTCATCTTGGGCAGGTAGGTGGACTTTTGCTCGGGCGTGCCGTGCGCTTCCAGCGCGGCGTAGGCGCCGTGCGTCAGGCCGGGGTACATGGTCCAGGCCTGGTTGGCGCTGTTGAGCATTTCGTAGAACAGCGTGTTGACCACGAAGGGCAGGCCCTGGCCGCCGTATTCCGGATCGCAACCCAGTGCCGCCCAGCCACCCTCGACATACTGCGCGTAGGCTTCCTTGAAACCCTTGGGCGTGGTCACCGCGTGGGTGGTGTTGTCCAGGGTGCAGCCTTCGGCGTCGCCCGAAGCGTTGAGCGGGAAAGTCACCTCGGCCGCAAACTTGCCGCCTTCTTCCAGCACCGCATTGATGGTGTCGGCGTCAATGTCCGCGTGCTTGGGGATCTGCTTGAGCTCGTCCACGACGTTGAACACTTCGTGGATCACGAACTGCATGTCGCGCAGCGGCGGCGTGTAAGAGGGCATGGGACTACTCCTTGGAGGTTGGGTGAGAAACAGGGGAAGGCACCGCCGCAGGCGCAGCTGCGCTGAAGCGGGCCAGGATGTTGTCGAAACCGGTGAGCGCACGGGCGATCGAGCCGGGGTTCTTGAGGAAGCGCGCCTCGTAGTGCAGCGCCAAAATCAGGCCATGGACCTCGAACAGCATCTGGTCTTCGACCACATCGCTGCGGATCTGTCCCAGATCCTTGGCCTGGGTGATGGCACGCTTCATGGCCGCGTGCCAGGTCAGCACCGAATGCGCGAGCGCATCGCGCACGGGCCCGGTACGGTCATCGAACTCGATGGCACCGCTGATGTAGATGCAGCCCGAGTCGATTTCGATGGAAGTGCGCTTCATCCAGTTGTCGAACAGCGCGCGCAGGCGCTGCACGCCGCGCGGCGCCGACATGGCGGGGTAGAACACTTCCTGCTCGAAGCAGTGGTGGTATTCGCGGATCACCGAAACCTGCAGCTCTTCGCGCGAACCGAAATGGGCGAACACGCCGGACTTGCTCATGCCCATCACGTCGGCCAATGCACCGATGGACAGGCCTTCGAGCCCGATGTGGGTGGCCAGGCCCAGCGCGGCCTCGATGATGGCCTGCTTGGTCTGCTGGCCCTTCTGCAGCGCGCGCGCACCGCCCGAACGCGTACGTGTCGCGCGGGGTTTGGCACTGGTAGGTTCGGTGGCAGGCATGCTTCAGATAAAAACGAACGATCGTTCTATTCTGCAGCAATTTCTTACCAGCGCCTATCCCCCCCCGAAAAATAGAGAGACTCCTCCAACCGAACGTGGCAGGCCTGCCACCCACCGCGCTCACAGCAGTCGGGCCAGACTCTCCTGCAAATGCTCGGTCGGCAGGCGGCGCTGCCCCGTGCGCACAAAGCGCTGCAGCCGCCCCAGCGCAAAGGCCACCCAGACACTGGCGGCCACCTGCGCATCCACCGTAGGCGTGGCCGATCCCGCCTGCCCGGCGGCAGGCCGCAGGCACTGGCGCAGGTGGGACTCGATGCGATCAAAGAACTGGTTCATGCGGGCCTGCAGGCGCTCATGCTCCAGCACCAGGGCATCGCCCACCATCACCCGGGCCAGGCCAGGGTTGCGCTCGCCAAACTGCAGCAGCAGGGCCACCACGCGCGCGGCCTGCTGGGGGCCATCGGCCGATGCGGTCGCGGGGGCATCGCCCTCGCGACCCACGATCTGCACCACGCGCGTCAACACCGCGTCCTCGATGTAGTCGATGAGTGCTTCAAACATCTGCGCCTTGCTGGCGAAATGGCGATACAGCGCCGCTTCGCTCACGTCCAGGCGGGCGGCCAGCGCGGCGGTGGTGATGCGCTCCGCGCCCGGTTGCTCCAGCATGGCGGCCAGTGCCTGCAGGATTTGCTCACGCCGCTCGCCGGGGCGTGGTCTGCGCCGAGGCTCCGCCTCACGCGCCGCAGAGTCAGTGGGATCAAGGCCAGCGGGCGTAGGGTCAGGGCTGTTCATGGCGGTGTGGGAAAAACACGTCGGGGCATTCTCGCACGCTCATGTCGGCACACTCCCCCTCTCGACCGCAGCGAACACCAAGGTCACGCGCAGGCCCTTGCCTCCCGCTCCCGGCTCCAGCACCAGAGAGCTGCCATGGGTGCGTGCAATCTCCTCGGCAATGGGCAGCCCCAGGCCCGAGCCCTCGCCCCCGGTCCCCGGAACGCGGTAAAAGCGCTGCAGCACATGGGATACCTCCTGCTGGGGTACGCCAGGCCCGTCGTCTTCCACCTGCAGAAAAGCCGCAGGCCTTCCCGCCAGGTCGGTCAGTGTGGCGCAGCGAATGGTCACCGAGCCTGCGGCCGGGGTGTATTTGATGGCGTTGTCCACCAGGTTGGACAGCAGCTCGCGCAACAACCAGTCGTGGCCGGACACATGCACCGGCTGCGCATCCAGGCCCAGGTCGATGCCCTTGCCGGTTGCGGCGTCGAGGTACAGCTCCAGCATGTTTTCACACAGATCCTTGAGATCCACGCGCTGCATGGGCTGGGCGTTCATGCTGCGTGCGTCTGCCCGGGACAGGGCCAGCAACTGGTGCGCCAGTTGCGAGGTACGGCGCGTGGCATCGCGCAGCTTCTCGATCTCGGACGCTTTCAAAGTAATAGCACCTTGCGCTTGCCCCACCTGCCCTGGGAGCACTTTTTTATCTACCAACCGGGCATTTGCAGGCGCCTTGGCGGCCGAGCGGGCCAGCAAGGCCCAGGCTTCCACCTGCGCCTGCAAGCCCGCCAGCGGAGTGCGCAACTGGTGTGCGGCATCGGCCACGAACCGGCGCTGGCTGTCGGCCTGGGCGTTGACCAGGTTGAACAGCCGATTGAGCGAATGCACCAGGGGCCGTACCTCGGCGGGTGACGCCGCCTCGTCGATGGGACTGAGGTCGCGCGGAGAACGCCGCTCCACCGCATCGGCCAGATCGACCAGGGGCTTGAACGCCCGCCCCACCGCCCAGTGGATGGCCAGCCCTGCGGCCACCACCAGCAGCAGGTTGGGCAGGAGCACGCGCAGCAGCAGTTGCTGCGCCCATTGCTGGCGTGGGTCCGTGCCGTCGGCCAAAGCCACCACCAGCTCCCCCGCCCCCGTACGCCCGCGTTGCACCGCCACGCGGTAGGTCACGCCCCCCTCCTCGACGCTGTGAAACTCCGGCTCGCCGGTTTCAGGCACGGTGGTGCGCACCCAGTCATCGCCCAGCAGCAAATTGCCGGAGAGGTCGCGCACGCTGTAGCCCGTATAGGAGGCATTGCTGCGCAGAAAGTCTTCGATCGGGGGCGCCATCAGCCACACCACGGGCTGCGACTCACCCACCCCCGGTGCCAGCACCGAATCGGCCAGCGCCGGCAACAAGCGCAAGAGGCGTTGATCGTGCCGCATGGCGGCCTCGTCGGCCGAACGGTAGTCCATCCACACCCCCAGCAGCGCCAGAGTGCACAGCGGCAGCAACAGCAGCAGCAGCAGCCGGTTGCGCAGATCGGAGGTCATGCCCTGCAGGCGTCGGCGCAGCATGGCCAAACTTGCGGTCCGCGGCTCAAGAAACTTGCAGTTCCAGCCGGTAGCCAAAGCCCCGGATGGATCGCAGCGCCACGCCATGCGGTTCGAGCTTGCCGCGCAGGCGCGAGACATACACCTCGACCGCATTGGGGGTGATTTCCTTGTCCCAGCCGGTCAGTGCCTGCAAGAGCTTGTCCTTGCTGGCGGGCTTGGGAGCGTGGACCATCAGGTACTCCAGCACCGTCCACTCACGCGGCCCGAGCTCAATGGGCTGCAGTGGCGCATCGGGCTGCAAGCGGATGCCCACCCAGCGGTTGGCTGTATCCAGCTCCAGCGGACCAAAGTTGAGCACTGCCGAATTGGCCGCCTGCGAGCGGCGCAGCAGCGCCCGCAGCCGCGCCAGCAACTCGGGCAGCTCAAAGGGCTTGACCATGTAGTCGTCGGCGCCCAGGTCCAGCCCCTGCACCCGGTCGTGCAAGGCGTCGCGCGCCGTGAGTATCAGCACCGGCATGTCCCTGCTGGCCATGTCCGGGCGGCGCATGCGCCGCGTCAGCTCCAGCCCATCCATGCCTGGAAGCCCGATATCGACCACCGCCACATCGAAGGTTTCCCGCTGCAGCACCTCTTCGGCCCGCTCGCCGCTGCCCACCCAATCGACGGCATAACCCGCCTCGGTCAGCCCCAGCTTGATGCCGCTGGCCACCATGATGTCGTCTTCGACCAAAAGAAGGCGCATGGTTCATCCTCAGCGTTCAAAGAGGTGCATGGGGAAGGCCCATGCACCAGGCACAGCGCTTGCACTGGGCGCCCCCAGGCCAGGGCCGCCGTGCAAGGGCCGCCCCGCCGCACGGGCGGCGTCCCCCTTCCCGGCTCGCGCAGCGAGACGAGAGAAGGGGGAAGCGGCGCAGCCGCACAGGGGGTTGTTCATGCTAATGACTACGGATCATCGTGCCATAGGCCTGCTCGGTCAGGATCTCCAGCAGCATGGCGTGCGGCACACGGCCGTCGATGATGTGCACGGCGTTCACACCTGCCTTGGCGGCATCCAGCGCGCCCGCAATCTTGGGCAACATGCCGCCGCTGATGGTGCCATCGGCAAACAGCTCGTCAATACGGCGCGCTGTCAGATCGGTCAGCAGCTTGCCCTCCTTGTCCAACACGCCAGGCGTGTTGGTCAGCAGCAGGAGCTTCTCGGCCTTGAGCACCTCGGCCAGCTTGCTGGCCACCACGTCGGCGTTGATGTTGTAGCTTTCGTTGTGCTCGCCAAAACCGATGGGGCTGATGACCGGGATGAAAGCATCGTCCTGCAGCGCCTTGACCACGCTGGGATCGATGGACACGATATCGCCCACCTGACCCACGTCGTGCTCCACCTCGGGGTTCTTGTTGTCCACCATCTTGAGCTTGCGCGCGCGGATCATGCCGCCATCCCGCCCCGTCAGGCCCACGGCCTTGCCGCCCACCTGGTTGATCAGGCCCACGATGTCCTGCTGCACCTCGCCCGCCAGCACCCACTCGACCACCTCCATCGTCTCGGCGTCGGTCACGCGCATGCCCTGGATGAACTGGCCCTTTTTGCCCAAGCGGTTGAGGGCGGTCTCGATCTGCGGCCCGCCACCATGCACCACCACGGGGTTGATCCCCACGAGCTTGAGCAGCACCACATCCTCGGCAAAGTCCTGCTGCAGGGCCGGGTCGGTCATGGCGTTACCGCCGTACTTGATGACCATGGTCTTGCCATGGAACTTGCGGATGTAGGGCAGCGCCTGCGCCAGGATCTCAGCCTTGTCGCGCGGTGCAATCGAAAGAAGGGTTTCAGTGGTCATGGATACGGCCGCTTTCAGCACGAAGAGGGAATCGTGCAAATTGTGCCGCAAACCAGACCCACGTCAGTGGCGCAGCCAGGCAGGCACCTTGAAGCGCACAATGGCCAAGTATGCGGTCACATAGGTCACCACAAACAGTGCGCAAAACACCATCAGCACCCAGGTGTTGCTCCAGAACAGCACTGCAGGCACCACGGTGAGCAAGGTAAACCCCCACAGGTACGGCGAAGTGCGGTTGTTGCGCATGAGCATGCGGCGCGACTCATCGTCGTGAAACACGCTGCGCACGATACGGCGGTAGATCAACTGGTGGAAATGCAGCGCATCGGCCACGCCGGGCGACACTCCGCGCACCCACTTGCGGTATATCGAAAACACCGTCTCCCACACCGGGTAGATCAGCAGCAGCATGGGAAACCAGGGAGATACCGCCGGATTGCGCTGCACCAGAGACAGACTCGCCAGCGCAATCACCACACCCCAGATGTAGGCCCCCCCGTCGCCGGCAAACAACATGCCTCGCGGGTAGTTCCAAAGCAAGAACCCTGCCGTGGCCGCCGCCGTGGTCACCAGCAGCGCTGCCAGGGCCCGGTCACCCACCTGCAGCGCCACATGCGCCAGCGCCAGGCACACGATCAAGGCCACCATGCCTGCCAGTCCGTTGTATCCGTCGATGATATTGAAGGCATGCGGCAGGCCCGCCACCGCAAGCAGCACCACCAAGCTCCCCACCCAGGGGACCATGGGCAGCCAGGCATCCAGCCAGTCGAGACCAGTACGCGGCACCTCCAAACCCACCAATAGCAACGCCAGAATTCCGGAGGCTGCGGTGAGCGCAAGGCGATATCGAACGGCCAGACGCTGCGTCAGGTCCTCGGCAATCCCTCCCACGGCCGATGGCAACAAGGCGGCCATCCAAGCATAGACCCAGGTGTCCAGGCGCACTGACGCGTAGTCACCCAACAGGGTTTGAACCACCCCCAAGGACCACGCCACCAGCGCACCCAACAAGATGGCAACCCCTCCAAGCCGGGGTACGTCTCCATGATGAAACCGCTGAGGCATGCCGTTGCCATAGACCGCCGCATGACTGCGCACCCACCGGACGATAAAACCCGCAGCCAGCGCCGCGACGACAAATGCCACCAGAGAGAGCCAAATCATGGAGCGCCGATGTTACCTGCACCCGCCCCAGACGCAGGTAACGCATTGCAAGCCCAACGGTACGCCGGCGACCGCCACAAACGCAGCAGACTGGCTACATGCCACCGCAAATGATCCCATCGCCTACGGCTGGCCCTTTGCCCGGCATGCACGATTTGCACAGGCGCCCTCACCAAGGAATAGCCCGCCTGACGCAGGCGCAGGCACAGATCCACATCCTCGCAGTACATGAAATAGCGCTCGTCAAACCCGCCCACAGCCACCCAAGCTTCCCTGGGCAGCACCATGCATGCGGCGTTGACCCAATCCACACGCGATTCCTTCTTTCCCAATACACGACGTCGCCAAAGCGCTGTTGGTGTAGGTAATTCACGTTCGCTGTCCTGCATCACCCCCAGCTCATTTACCTGAACCGGATAGGCACAGCCCACCCCCGGCTTGGCGGCGTACATCGCGAGCCAATAAAAGAGCTGTGAATCCTCAAGTCGGACATCCGGATTGAGCAAGCATACATAGCCCTCCGGAACATCCTGGAGCGCTCTGTTGTGATTACGTCCAAAGCCAAGTGGAAGCTCATTCCGTCGGACTTCCAAAACAAACGGGAAGCACTCTTCCGAAAGAGCCTCCAGCATTGGCTCCGGCACATTCAAAGTCAATACCACTCTGGATATCAGACCGCCTTCCACCTGAGACAAATCCGCCAACAGTTGCCGAACCTGTGAACCATGTCCGTGGCTCACAACCGACAGAACCAGGTCACCCTGGAAGGGCATTTCAATAGAGGACATCCGCAGCATTGTCTACCAGCGCAGCCTCGAGGACGCATCGACACTTTCCCATGCAGATTCCGTCAAAGCCATAATTTGACAATATGACGACCCCCCACTCAGAACACCATGTGTATCGGCGAAGCATCACAAGCGCCGAAAGATCCTCGCTGACGGTACTGGCAAGCCATGTTTCACCAAGATCCATGGTGCTCGATCTGGGTTGTGGTAGCGGCGCACTTGGTGAGCACCTGTCTTCGGTGAAATTCTGCACTGTCGATGGCGCCACGTTCAACCGGGAAGAAGCGGCCTGCGCCCAAAAACACTATCGCCGAGTCGATGTCATCGACCTTGAGGTCGCCGATTTGACCACCCTGTTCCCTCAGGGACACTACGACGCCGTGGTTTGCGCCGACGTTCTGGAGCATCTCCGACATCCTGAAAAGGTGCTGACAGCAATCCGCAGCCTTCTGAAACCTGATGGGAAACTGCTGATCTCGGTTCCCAATGCTGGCTATTGCGGGTTGCTGGCCGAGCTGTTGCAGGGTGAATTTAAATACCGAGAAGAGGGCTTGCTGGATCGAACTCACCTGCGGTTTTACACCCGGCAGTCGCTGCTTCGGTTCCTGTCGGAGGAGCACTGGACGGTGGATCTTCTGGATACCATCACGCTCAAAGTACCGGACTCCGAGTTCTCGGTGGCGTTTGATCTGCTCCCACCCGCCGTATCGCGGTATCTTCTGGCGACGCCCGATGCGCAAGTCTATCAGTTCATCGGGATTGCAAGCCCCCGCACGACAGCGGGGCGCCAGGCCATTCCCACCCAGCACCCCTGCCAAACCTCGCCCGTCCAGGCCTACTTCACCGCCCAGCTGTATCTGGGGCGAAGTGGCACCTACAGCGAAAACGAGAAAATCACCGGGCGTGGTGAGATGGGTCGGAGCAGACAAACACTGATCTTCCCCTTGCCACACTCCGGCGATGGGCTGACCGAATTGAGACTGGATCCGGCCGACCGCCCAGGTTTCATGCATCTGTACCGACTAACGCTACGCGATGCGCACGGCAATCCCCAGTGGCAATGGATGGCCGAAAGCAACGATGCGAGTCTACTCAAGCAAGCGCGGCACGACCAGATTGTCTGGAACCTGCCGATGCCCGGCGTCAGCAATGCCGCCCTGCTGCTTCTGGTGGGAGACGATCCGTGGATCAAACTCCCCATCCACCCTGGCATTCTGAAGCAGTGCCTGGAAACACCAGGCGCCCAACTGGAAGTGGACGCAGGCTGGCCCATGTCAGCAGACTATCTGGCGCTGTCTTCGACGGTGCGCTCGCTCACGGAGCGCAGCACACACCTCGAAGCAAGCCTGAGCAAGGCGCGCACCGAAGCCACAGTGGCGACAACCACAGTGCAGCAACTCAGGCTGTCACTGCAAGCAGCGCTTCAGCAGCCAGAAATCCTGTTGCACGAACTGGAACACTCACGCGCACTGTATTCAGCGCTGGAGGAGCACGTTCGCCGTATTGAAACATCAACAGCCTACCGCGCGACTCGCCCATTGGTGCGCGCAAAAATGCGCCTCACGCAGTGGCGGCACGCAAACGATCCGACGCCTCCCATGGAGGCCACCAGCCCTGCCCCACAGCACACCGAAGCCCCCCCCGAAACGCATAGTGAGGCTCCAGCGCCGGCACTCGCCCCTGCGGAGCCTGCCAGCATGGTGGACATCATCGTCCCTGTGTACCGAGGCCTTCGGGACACCCAGGTTTGCATCGAATCGGTGCTGCAAAGCACTGTGCGCACCCCGTTCCGGCTTGTCATCATCAACGACGCCAGTCCAGAGCCGGACATTCAATCCTGGCTGGAGCGCAAGGCCCAGGAAGACGGTCGCATCCTGCTCCTGAAAAACGACAGAAACCTGGGTTTTGTGGGAACCGTGAATCGAGGAATGTCTCTCGATCAGCGCAATGACATCCTCCTGCTCAACAGCGATACGGAGGTCGCCAACGACTGGCTCGACCGGCTGCGCCATGCAGCGTATTCGGCGCCCAACGTGGCAACCGTCACACCTTTTTCCAACAACGCTACCATTTGCAGCTACCCAAGATTCTGTGCGGACAACGAACTGCCCCCAGGATACGACACCCGATCGCTGGACCAGCTGTTTGCTCAGACCCACGCACACACCGCGCTGGACATTCCCACCGGCGTGGGTTTCTGCATGTACATCCGTCGGGACTGCCTTGAGCAGGTTGGCCTGTTCGATGCCGAACGATTTGGCCTGGGCTATGGAGAGGAAAACGACTTCTGCCAACGTGCCTTGCAAAACGGATGGCGCAATCTGCACGCACTCGACATCTTTGTGCGCCACACCGGAGGCGTGAGTTTTGGCGACGCCAAGAGCCCGCGCGAGCTGCAGGCACAGAAAACGCTGCAGCAACTCCACCCACACTACGAGAGCAGCGTCCAGGCCTTCGTGTCCAGCGACCCCGCACGACCATTCCGAGAAGCCATAGACCTGCAGCGTCTGCAGCGCCACCCCTCCCCCAGAGTGCTGTTCATTGTGCATTCGCTGGGCGGCGGCACGCTGCGACACACCAAAGAACTGGCGGAATATTTCCTGGGCAGACTGACCACGTTGCAGCTCATGCCCCTGGAAAACCACCACCTGCAACTCGAATGGCTTGCGCCTGGCGAAAGCATGCAGTGGATATTCCATTGGCCAACCCAATCCGAGAGGCTCCTGGAGCTACTGCGCACACTGCACATTGAACGCGTGCACTTCCATCACATCCTGGGCCTTGACCCGGAAATCATGTGCTTGCCCAACCACCTGGGGGTTCCCTACGACTTTACCGCCCACGACTACTACACCGCATGCCCGCAGATCGCCTTGGTGACCAGCGCAAAGACATACTGCCAGGAACGGGGCACAGAGCAATGCAACGGCTGCCTGCAGGAGCGCCCTGCCCCCACCGGAGAAGGCATCATGGACTGGCGCCTTCGCCATGCTTGCTTCCTGCAGGGGGCCGACAACGTACTTGCGCCCAGCCGCGACGCGGCCCGCAGATTGGCTCGGTACTTTCCCACTGCCAAGGTTCGGTTCGCACCGCACCTGGACATCAGTGACGCCACCCCACTGCCCAAGCCTTGCCCCCACCCCATCGCAGAAACCGCAAACCTGCGCGTACTGGTACTGGGCGCCGTGGGAGAAATCAAGGGTGCAGACGTCTTGGAAGCCACTGCACTGGAAGCAGCGCGACAGGACGCGCCTATCGAATTTCACCTGATGGGCTACGCCCACCGCAAACTCCAGACCCAGCCCCACGCCAGCCTGAGCGTCCATGGAGCCTACAACGATGCCGATCTCCAGCGTCTGCTGGTGCGAATGAAGCCCGACCTGGTATGGTTCCCCGCTGTGTGGCCAGAAACCTACAGCTACACACTCAGCGCCTGCCTGTTGGCGGGCGTTGCCGTGGTGGCTCCAAACCTCGGTTCCTTCCCGGAGCGCCTGAACTGCCGACACTGGACCTGGCTGATGCCCTGGAACACCCCCCCACTGGCCTGGCTCGATTTCTTTCTGCGTTTGCGCGAACAGCATTTTTGTACCGCACAAGAACCCCCAGTGGCGCCCGCCTTCCCCCCTGCGCCTGAAGACGCGTTCATCCAAAGTTGGTCTTACGACCAAGACTATCTGCGCCCGTTCGAGCGACTCCGCAAGAACAGCGACAATCCAGCCTGAAAAATTCCAAAGCAGCCGCACAGCAGCCCCCCCGAGGGGCCGCGGAGCGGCTGTTGCCGCATTGCGAAATCGGAGAACCTGAACGTGACCCCCCCCCTCAAAACCTTGCTGGACGCACCACGCAAGGCCTTTCTATTGGCGCGCAGCTTTCTTCGCCTCGCTCAGAACAGGCCCATGCTGCGCAGCAACCTGCGACACATGCGCAACGCATGGCGCGAAGGTGGCCTGCAACACTTCAAGGGTGCACTGCTGAGCATTCCCCCCAAGGTTGACGCCGATACCTGGCGCATGTACCAGCACCTTTTGCAAACCCATGTCCGGCCCAAGATTGAACAGCACCTCCTGGACCACGGTGCACCGGTCAAGATATCGATCATCCTGCCCACCTACAACACACCGGCCGCGCTGCTCAAGGCAACCCTCAAATCCGTCAAGACCCAGCTCTACCCCAACTGGGAGCTGTGCATCGTGGACGACTGCTCCACCCAGCCCCATGTGCACAAAATCCTGCAAGAATTTGCCGCCCACGACCCGCGGGTGAAGCTCCACCTGAGTTCCAAGAACCAAGGCGTATCCAGAACCTCCAACCAGGCCATTGCCATGGCCACGGGGCCCTTTGTGGTGCTGCTGGACCACGACGACCTGCTGGAGCCCCAGGCCTTGTTCCGGGTGGCACAGGCCGTGCTGCATGACGACCCTGACCTGCTCTACTCCGACGAGATCATGATCTCCGAAGACGGCAAGAAGATGCTCTACCACGCGCATCGGCCGGCTTTTTCTCCCGAATACCTGCGCGGACACCCCTATATCGTGCACCTTGCGGGCTTTCGCACCCAACTGCTGCGGGATCTGGGCGGCTTCGACGAAAAACTGAGCATCTCGCAAGACTACGACCTGATCCTGCGCGCCAGCGAACGCGCCCAGACCATCGTGCATCTGCCAGAAATTCTCTACCAATGGCGCGTGGTCGAGTCCTCATCCGGGCACACCAAATCCAGCGAAGTCATGGACACCTCCGTGCAGATACTGCAACGCCACCTGGACCGCACCGGCACCCGTGGCAAGGTGGCGCCGGGCGCAGGATTCAACTTCTTTGAAACACGCTACCCGCTGCAAGACGGGCTGCGCACCGCCATCGTCATTCCCACCAAGAACCACGGCGAACTGGTGCGCCAGTGCATTGACAGCATCCGCCGTACGGTGCTTGAAGCCGACTACGAGATCATTCTCGTGGACCATGCCTCCACCGACCCCGAATCGGTTGCCTATTTCGAGAGCCTGAAGAGCCAGCCACACATGCGAGTGATGCGCTATGAAGGCCCCTTCAACTTTTCCACCATCAACAACTGGGCCATTGCGCAGTTGGAGCCCAGCTTCAGCCACTACCTGCTGTGCAACAACGACATCGAGGCGCTGGAGCCCGGGTGGCTGGAGCGCATGCTGGAACTGGCCCAGGATCCCACGGTGGGCATCGTGGGCGCCGAACTCCTGTACCCCGACCACCGCAGCATCCAGCACGCGGGCGTCTGCGTAGGCGCCTTTGGCATTGCCGAACACTACGGAAAATTTCTGGAAGTGGACCCCAAACAGCCGGACATCCGCTACCTGGGACGGCTGGCCATCCCCCACGAAATATCCGCCGTGACCGCTGCCTGCATGCTCATTCGCAAGGACGCTTTCGGCGCCGTGCAAGGGCTGGACCCCCAACTGGCCGTAGGGTTTGGCGACGTGGACCTGTGCCTGCGCGTACTGCAAAAGGGCTGGCGCATTCTGCAGTGCCCCCCGGCCATCCTGATCCACCACGAATCCTTCACCCGCGGCAAAAGCGTGGGCGAAGACCCGCACCCGGAAGACTCGGCAGCCTTCGTGGCGCGCTGGAGGGGCTTCCTGGACCAGGGCGACCCCTACCACAACCCCTGCCTGCTGCTGACCCAACACTCCTGGCACGTCAAGACCCCCATGCACTGCAGCTACGAGAGCCGCCGCAGGGTGTTTCGCCGCGATGGCGCCACAGGGCGGCAGCAACTCTCGCACCAGTGGCAGGCGTGACCCCCTCGCCCGGCAGCCCTGCGCAAGCCCCCCCCCTGGTACAAGGAGGGGTCACTGTGATTGTGGTCAACTGGAACAGCGGCCCCCTGCTGGTTCAGTGCATCCGGTGCCTGCAGGACCAGAGCCTGCCGCCCGAAGCCGTGCTGGTGGTGGACAACGCCAGCACCGACGATTCCCTGGCACAACTACCCACATGGGACCGGCTGACCGTGTTGCGCATGGACTGCAACCTCGGCTTTGCCGCCGGCAACAACCGCGCCCTGGAACTGTGCCAGACCGAATGGGTGGCACTGCTCAACCCCGACGCCTTCGCCGCACCCCAATGGCTGGAACAATTATTGCTTGGCGCCGCCCGACACCCCGACGCCGCCGCCCTGGGCTCGCGCCAGCTCTGCCACGAAAACCCCCACCTGCTGGACGGAACCGGCGATTGCTACCACCTGAGCGGCCTGGCCTGGCGCGAACACCATGGCCAGGCACAAACCCCCGCCCACCTGCACGAGCGCGAGATCTTTGCCCCCTGCGCCGCTGCCGCCCTGTACCGGCTGGCCGCCGTGCGCCAGGTGGGCGCTTTCGACGAAAGCTATTTTTGCTACTTTGAGGATGTGGATCTGGGTTTTCGTTTGCGCCTGGCCGGGCACACCGCCTGGTACCTGCCCCAGGCCGTGGTGCAACACGTAGGCAGCGCCACCACCGGCGGGCAACGCAGCGGCTTTGCCACCTACCACGGCCACCGCAACATGGCCTGGACCTTTGTAAAGAACATGCCAACCCCCCTGCTGTGGGCCCTGCTGCCCCTGCACCTGGGCGCGCATGCCGCCGCACTGGCTGTGCTGGCCCTGCGCGGACAGGCCGCCGTAGGGCTGCGCGCACGCTGGCACGCCCTGCGCGGCCTGCCAAGGGCCTGGCGCCAACGCCGCGCCATACAACACCAGCGCAAGGCCAGCCTGGGCAGCCTGTGGCGCGCCCTGGACAGGCGCCTGTGGCCCCGCCCACGTTGAGCCCGCAACACCACCGCGGCAGGAGTGTGCAAAAAACCACGCCCCAGCCACAAAACCCGCACCCCGCCACCCCGCAAGCCGCGCACCAACACCCCCTTGGGATACACTGCCCCTACCCGCGCAAGGCCAGGTGGTAGGCGCTGCCCCAAAGGGCGCAAACCACCCACCTCAGAAAATGTTGTTTTTTACAAACATCGCTTTCACAGGGTGCGGCACGGGTGTTGTACCCTTATTTGGCTGTGCTACCATGACGGAGCGTAATCAATCTTGGTAGTTGCGCTTTCAATTTTTAACTGGAGTTCATACATGAGAAAAAATCTTCTCGCCCTGAGCATTGCTGCCATGGTTGGTGGCCTGTCTGGTGCGGCCAACGCAGCTGTTTTGGTTAACACTGGCGCAGACTTGGCAGCCACCGCCACCACGCTGGCTGCTGCAGTCACGCCGGCTGTTGCCCTGAACCCGACGGTTACCGGTGTCGGTCACATCTTGGTTGTGCCCTATTTCACCACGCAAGGCACCAACGCCACGCTGCTGAACCTGGTCAACACTGACACCGTGAACGGCAAGGCAGTGAAGCTGCGCTTCCGTGGCGCCTCGAACTCTGACGACATTTTCGACATCACCATCTTCCTGTCGCCTGGCGACATGTGGACGGCCAACGTGTCGGCCAGCGGCGAACTGTCGGCGCTGACCACCTCTGACAACAGCTGCACGCTGCCATCCAAGGCTGACATCGTTGCACAGGGTGGCCTGTTCAAGACCGGTCGTGTCCTGGGTGCCGCCGCTTCTGAGACCCGCGAAGGCTACATCGAAATCCTGAACATGGCCGACATTCCGCCGGCCGCTGGTGCTACTACGCTGTTCACCGCCATCAAGCACGTTCCCAACGCCAGCGGCGTGGGCGTGGCTCCTTGCACGGCGGCAACGATGAACAATCAGGAATTCGACCTGCTTGCTGGTGACGCAACCCACGACCCCGTCGTGCGTGGTTACAGCTGGCCTACCGGCACGCTGATGGCCAACTGGACCATCGTGAACTTGGCCGACAAGGCTTCGTTCTCCGGTGAAGCCATTGCTGTTCGCGCCGAAACGGCTGGTGGCCTGCCTGCACAGGGCAACATCGTGTTCTTCCCACAGACCACCGACACGCCCACCTACCCCGCAGCTATCACTGTGGCCAACTACACGGCTGACCCCGTGCTGCGTCTGCCTGCATTCGCTGCTCAAGTCGCCAACTACGACTTCCCGGATCTGTCCACCCCCTATGCTGGCAACCCTGCTCCTGTCGCTCCTGCCGGGAACAGCGCCGACATGCAGGCTACGGCTCTGGCTGGTGCTCTGCAAACCACCCAAGTGGTCAACGAGTTCCTGACCGGCGGCATTGCCGACTTCGCGACCGACTGGGTGTTCTCCATGCCCACCCGCCGCTACGCTGTGGGTTTGAACTACGCTGCTGCTCCTGCTGCACGTCTGACGCTCAACGCTGGTGTGGTCAACCACTTCACCGCTGCCAACACGCTGTTGAACGCTACCGGTACGCAAGCCTGCGTGCTGCCAGGCGGCCCGCTGCGCGCATACGACCACGAAGAAAACACGAAGACCACCTTCGTGATTTCTCCTGATGTCGCTCTGCGCTTCTGCGGCGAAACCAGCGTGCTGTCCTTCAACAGCACCACCGGCTCGCAAGTGCTGGGTGCGAAGATCGCCACGATGAACATCAACGCAGGCTACGCTGCTGGCTGGTTGCGCATCAGCACCGCTGGTCTGGGCGCTGGTAACGGTCTGCCCATCGTGGGTTACGCTGCTGCCAAGGCCAAGGGTGTGAACCTGGGTGGCACTTGGGCTCACCGCACCGCCCGTTAATCCGGTCGGCTGCCTCTCAAAAAAGGCGGGGAATTTCCCCGCCTTTTTTTTATCCGATGCCCTGTGTTCACCATCTTCATCGTATTTGCACATGAATGCTGTCTCCCTTCATCGATTCTTGGCACGACTGAGCGCTGTGGGTTTGCTGCTCTCCCCTATAGTCCTGCGGGCAGAGGACAACGCCGTACTCATCAAAGGCGCTCAGGGCGTGACCGTTTCTGCACAAGATCTGCGCAATGACTTGCAGCGCATGCCAGCCGAAACTCAAGTGAAGTTACTCACCAACCTCTCGCAACTTCAGCAGCTTTTGGACAATATCTATCTGCGCCGAGCCGCCGCGCTGGATGCTGAAAAATCTGCTTTGGATAAACAGCCCGCCACGCAGGAAAAGTTGAAGCAGGCCCGCGAGAATGTCCTGGCAGAAGCCTGGGTTGGACAGGTGGACGCCTCTGTTCAGCCGAACGAAAAAGACCTGGATGCCTACGCGCGAAGCACCTACAAGGCCGAGCCCAAGCGCTTTGAAAACCCAGAGCAATTCCAGGCGCGGCATATTCTGATCATGGGCGCCTCCGACGATAACAAGGCCAAGGCGGAAAAGCTGCTGACAGATCTGAAAGCCGGGGCCAATTTCGAGGAACTGGCCAAGCAGCATTCCGGCGACCCGGGCAGCGCCGCAAAGGGTGGCGATTTGGGCTGGTTTCCCAAAGGCCGCATGGTCAAGGAGTTTGATGACGCACTGGACAGCCTGAAAAATCCTGGTGATCTCAGCGCTGTGGTGCAAACCCGTTTTGGTTACCACATCATCAAACTGGAAGGGCGCAAGTCGGCTGCAATGCGCGAGTTCAGCGAAGTGCGCTTGCAACTGCACAACGAGGCCAAGGTCAAGCTGACGCAGGAGGCGCGTGAGAAGGCCATTGGCAAACTACGAAGCCAAGCCCAAGGCGACACCGATGCGCTCAAGGCGTTTGTGGATGCGGAAAAGGCCAAGCGCAACTGATCCCGCTTTGGCACCACCAATCGTTCCGCTGGCACTTGCCAGCGGTTTTTTAGCAACCTTCTTCGCTAGCTCGGCACCATGCTCCTGGCCCAATTTCAGGCCTTGTGGCGCGCCCGCAGCCTGTGCTGGGTGATGACGCGCCGGGAAATCTCGGCGCGCTATGCCGGCACCGCCGCCGGTGTGTTGTGGGCCTATGTGCAGCCGCTGCTCACGGTGGCTGCCTATTACATAGTGTTTGACATCGTGTTTGCCATGCGCCTGGGCGAAAATGCGCCCACGCGCGCCGTGGGGGCCTTCCTGATCGTCGGCGCCTTGCCCTGGATGGCATTCTGCGACGCACTCGCCCGCGGAATGTCCAGCCTGGTGGAAGCCGGGGGTGTGCTGCAGAAGAATGCCCTGCCCCCCGTGCTCTTCCCCGCCCGCTCGGTGCTGGCCAGCATGCTGGTGCATGGCCCCCTCTTGCTGGCCCTGGCACTGGCCTATGGTCCCCAGCATCGGTATGGCGTTGCGCTGGTGGCGCTGCCTGCCCTGGTGGGCCTGCAGTTTCTGCTGTGCCTCGTTCTGGGTTACGCGCTGGCCATTCTTATGGCCGCCTTGCGCGACACAGCGCAAGTGGTGGGTTTCATGCTCTCCATCGGCATTTTCATGAGCCCTGTGCTGTTTCCCATGGCCATGTTTCCGGCCGATTGGCGCTGGGTCTTGTGGCTCAACCCCATGACCAGCCTGGTGCTGGGCTACCAATCGGTGCTGCTGCAAGGTCTGTGGCCTGATGCGCAGGTATGGCTGGGGGTACTGGCATGGTTGACAGTGTCGGCCGCTGCGCTGGCTGTGCTGCTGCGGCGCAGCCGCGACCAGTTGGTGGATTGGCTATGACACCGCCGGCAGCCACCCCAGGCAGCCCGGTGCTGCAGGCCCGGCATTTGGGCAAGGAATACAAGCTGTACGACTCTCCCCGGCAACGCCTTTGGTCCCTGTTGACTGGCGGCACACACCATCGCAGCCATTGGGCGCTCAAGGACGTCTCATTCACATTGGGGCGCGGGCAGTGTTTGGGCGTGGTGGGCAACAACGGTGCAGGCAAAAGCTCGCTGCTGAAACTGATTGCGGGCACCATGCAGCCATCGACCGGCACGGTGGAGCGCCAAGGGCGCATTACCGCCATTCTGGAGCTTGGCGCCGGCTTTCATCCCGACTTCACTGGCCGGGACAACCTGTACTTCGGTGCAAGCCTGATCGGCATTTCGGCTGCGGAGATGCGTGCCCTGGAGCCCGAGATTATTGCCTTCTCGGAGCTGGGCGAGGCCATTGATCGCCCCGTCAAAACCTATTCGTCCGGCATGACGGTGCGCCTGGCGTTTGCACTGGTGACGGCTGTCGAGCCCGATGTGTTGATCATCGACGAGGCTCTTGCGGTGGGGGACCAGCACTTCCAGAAGAAGTGCATCGAGCGCATCGACTCGTTCCGACGCAGTGGTTGCACCATTCTTTTCTGCTCTCACAGCCTTTACCACGTGCGTCAGTTGTGCGACGTGGCTTTGTGGCTCGATGGCGGACAGCAGAAAGCCTTTGGAGATACCGAGAGCGTGCTCTCGGTGTATGAAGCCCATGTGCGGGCCCAGGACAAGGCCACGCACGAAGCGGCATCCGCTGCGGCACAGGGCAGCGACGCGTCTGGACGCACTGCATCAGAACGCATGGACGATGCCACCGGGCCCGCGCGCATGGTGTCCGTGGAGGTGGCAGACTTGGCCGAAGGAACCCCCCCCCGCCTTGATGCAGAGGATTTGGTCATCACCCTGGTGGCCCGCGTACCCGCTGGGGAGCAACCCCATTTCGGCGTGATGCTGGAGCAAGCACACGGCGCAGGCATTACGTCGGCCGGCACGCTGAACGACGGCGTGAACCCCACACCGCTGGGTAATGGCCTGTGGCAAGCCAGGATACGGTTTACCGAGCTGCCGCTGCATTCTGGCGAGTACCTGGTCAGCGCCTTCCTGTTCGACTCGCAGGGGCTCATCGTTTACGAACAGTGGCTGCATTGCGCCAGTTTCAGGCACATCTACGCCCTGAGCACGCCAGGGCTGGTGCGTCTGCCACACCGCTGGGAGTAAGCCTGTGAGCCTTGCATCCCTGGTCCATCAGGCGCGCGTCAACGCCCGCGATGCCGTGGAGTTGGTGCTGATCCCGGCGTTGGCGGCCGTGTTGCCCTGGCCTCTGTGTTTCCGCATTTTCCGCTCGCTTGCCGGGCGCTTTTCCTGGCTGTACCGTGCATCCTGCGAATCGGCCTTGCGAGAAGCGCATGCCAGGGGCTGGGTGCCCGACGACCAGCAAGGCCAGTGGATTGCACGGCGCCGACTGGTGACCCTGGTGGATCATGCCGACATGTATCTGTCGGCCACGCGCTCCGATGCCTGGATGGCACGCCACCTGAAGGTGACCGGCACGTGGCCGCAGGCGAACGAGGCAGGTATCTTCTGCACCTTCCATTGGGGCGCAGGCATGTGGGGCCTACGCCATGCCGGAGTGGCCGGCATGCATGCCCATGCACTTGTGGCGGCGCTGGATGGAGCACACTTTGCTGGCAGGCCGGTACTGCACTGGTACGCACGCCGACGTACCGCTATGGTTGCACGCGCGTTGTGCGGGCCGGTGCTGGATGTGTCAGCCAGCCTGCGCCCCGCTTTGCGCGCGCTGCGCAACAAGGAACAGGTCATGGCTGCAATGGATGTGCCATCGGACCAGGTAGCTGCCAGCATCCCCGTGCGGATTGCGGGGCTGGAGGCCTTGGTTCCCAAGGCGCTGCTGCGTCTGGCGGTGGACCAGAAGGTGCCTGTGGCAATCTATCTCACAGGGCTTGATGCTGGTACGGGCCAGCGCTTTCTTTCCATTGAGCCGTTGGGTACCTTTGCTGACTTGGATGCACTGGCCCAGGCCGTCTTTGAGCGCCTGGATGAAGCCATCCGGACCGACAGCGCCGCATGGCATTTCTGGAGCGAGGCACCGAGATTCTTCGACCACGCTCGTTAAGCACTGTACA
The DNA here is from genome assembly GCF_022760965.1 of Simplicispira sedimenti. NCBI lineage: Bacteria > Pseudomonadati > Pseudomonadota > Betaproteobacteria > Burkholderiales > Comamonadaceae > Simplicispira > Simplicispira sedimenti. Next base: position 219,272 of record NZ_JAKVIJ010000003.1, on the reverse strand, counting down.
GTGCCGCATTTCACCCTGATATGCCCATCCTGCCATGAATGAACAACCCAACAGTGCCATCGCGGCCCGATCACCCACACTGGGTGATGTGCTGCGGGCCCACAAGGGACTGGGGCCAGGTTTTGACACGATGCGACTCGCGCTGTCACTTGCCATCATGGTGGTACACAGCGTCACGCTCATGCAGGGCATTGCATATTTTGACTACAGGCAGTGGTGGGGCTATCCGCTTTTTCTGGCACTGCTGCCCATGTTCTTTGGTTTGAGTGGCTTCCTGGTCACAGGCAGCGCAGTGCGCCTGCGCTCGACATCCAGGTTCATGCTCAATCGAGGGTTCCGCATCATTCCCGCGCTGGCAGTGGAGGTCACTTTATCGGCCATCGTTCTGGGGGCCATCGTGACCACGCTGCCCTTGGCAGAATACTTCACACATCCACAGTTCTGGGCCTATTTTCAGAACATCGTCGGAATCATTCACTTTGAATTGCCTGGAGTGTTTCTCGACAATCCGTTTCCGGGCACAGTGAATGGTAATCTCTGGACTTTGCAGCCAGAATATTATTGTTACCTGCTGCTGGGAGCACTGATGTGGAGCCGGGTTTTCTTTCGCACGCGTCTCTATCTATCGGTCATTGTATTTTTCTCTGCCGCGCTGATTCTTGCCGATGTCGGATGGAAATTCGGCCAACCCTTCTATGCCGTGTCCAGCACCCTGTTGGTTTTTTGCTTTTTTATCGGCAGCCTTATATTTTTGCTTTCTGAGCATATACCTTTCAATGGGCGCTTGGCCATTGCTGCAGCAGTGATCTACTGGATGCTGTCTGAGGTGCCAGGTGGTACGGCGCTTGCAATGTTACCGCTCTGCTATGTGATCGTATATTTGGGCATGTGCAAGATCCCGAAAATCAAGTATCTGGACCGGGGCGACTATTCCTACGGTATCTACCTCTACGGCTTCCCAATCCAACAAACACTGGCACATTACTTTCCGCAGGCTCTACCGTGGTGGGCCATGGGCGCCATTTCTATTGGCATCACTATTTTCTTTTCCATGCTTTCATGGCACTGGATAGAAAAACCAGTTCTTGCACTGAAAAATAAATTTTAATCTCTCGCAGGCCGCATATCCGATGTCAATACAGCTGAGCCTTCTGACCTTTTTGTGTGTGCTCGGCATTTCCGTTGGTCAACTGTTGTTCAAACTAGCTGCGCACGCACTTCCTCCCCATACGCAGGTGCTTGACTGGATTATGAATGGCTGGTTGATCGCAGCGCTCGTTATATATGGGTTGACCACGGTGGGATGGGTTTGGATACTGCGTCACGCTCCGCTTCACTTGGCCTATCCGTTCATGGGATTGGCGTTTTTGATTGTGCCAGTCTTGGCTTGGTTGTTTCTCGGTGAACCATTGCACTGGCGCACATTGGCTGGGGGCGCTTTGATTCTTGTCGGTGTGGCGCTGGCTTCGAATTGAGTAACGGGGGAGAGGAAATCGAGATGCGTATCGCTGTCGCCATTCCCTGCTTCAAGGTCACTCAGCATGTATTAAAAGTGATCGCCGCCATCGGCCCCGAAGTCGAAACGATCTATGCCGTTGACGACGCCTGCCCGGACGGTAGTGGCCGCCTCATTCAGGAGCAATGCCTTGATCCCCGTGTACGTGTGCTATTCAATCCTGAAAACCGCGGGGTAGGTGGAACCATGGTTGCCGCTTATGTGGCCGCCATTGCTGATGGCATGGATATCGTGGTGAAAATCGACGGTGACGGGCAGATGCCCCCGGCGATTCTCCCCTTGTTCATACGCCCCATTGTGCGTGGGAAAGCCGACTACACCAAAGGAAACCGCTTTTACCGACCGGAATCACTGCGCGGCATGCCAACCGTACGGTTGTTTGGCAATGCCGCGCTATCTTTCCTGACGAAGCTCAGTTGTGGCTACTGGAACGTGATGGACCCGACCAATGGCTACACTGCCATACATACTGGCGTACTGCGAAAATTACCACTTTCCAAAATAGAAAAACGGTATTTTTTTGAAACCGATATTCTCTACCATCTCAATACCATTCGCGCAGTGGTGCATGACGTCCCAATGGATTCAGTTTATGCAGACGAAAGCTCCAACCTAGAAGTAACCAAGGTACTCCCAGAATTTCTGTGCAAACACTTCTTGCGCCTTGCCAAGCGTTACGCCTATCTATACCTGCTGCGTGATTTCAATATCGGTAGCCTTTATAGTATTTTAGGCGCAGTGCTCTGTATGACAGGGCTTGTTTTCGGTGGAATACACTGGCTGCATAGCATTTCCACTGGGCAACCCGCTTCCAGCGGAACCGTCATGTTTGCGGCCCTGCCACTGATCATCGGCGTCCAGTTTTTGATCGCCTTTTTGCATTATGACGTGAGCAATGTGCCACGGGATCCCCTGAGTGCCGATCTCATTGAGGAACATTAACTGTCGTACGGCCAAATGCTCGGCCTCGCTTTGTTCTCAGGCCCGGGCAGCAATCGGGACCGCCCAGTCCATGGGCCAGAGTATTCCGTATTCCTCTACACGATCCGTATAAATACGGGTAGAGCGATAGCCAGCATCTTTCAAATTGCGCAGCAGATCAGATTCGGAAAACATACGCATTTCAAGCGTCATGCCATCTCCGCCGTGGAAGACGAGGTTTTCAAAGGTTTCGTGCTGACCGTCACGCGTGACGTTGTGCAGAACCCGCTTGCCATCGATTTCGCGAATATCGAACTGGTGCAGGTTCGGGAAATGCTCAACCGTTTCACCTTCTTTGACATAAGGAACGGTAAATATAAAAACACCATCGCTATTGAGCAAACGACGGCTGTTGCGAAAAGCTTGATCGAGCAAGAAAACAGGAATGTGCTCGAACACATCACTGGAAATCAAAAACCTCTGTCTTGCACAATCTTCATCTCGGATGTCCGTGATGTCCAATCGGGGGTGGGCATGGTAAAACGTGTTTTGATAGGCCAAACGCTCGGCCAGCGGCGTGGCGTACCCCTCCCAGTCGCTCATGCCCAAACCTGTGATCGTCTTGTCTGCTGGGAACTCAGGCAGAACCAACGGGCGGCCAAAAAGCTCCACGGACAAAGCATGAACAACCGCACGCATGCGCAAGCTGCTTCGGCAATGCACGCACGACTGGAATTCCCGATTCTGTACGTGGTGCAGCAGCACCCTGTGGTTTTCCTTGCCACAAACGTTGCACAGGAAATCAACCGAAGGTACTTCTCCAGCTTCCGGTGGCCTGCGGGTGGGTGCTGGCTTGCCGAACAAGCCCATGCAGCCATCCCGCAGCCGCCGGGCGGCGGTCTTCAGGGATTTTGATGGAACCACCAATTACCTTCGTCGTTGACCCAGATTTCCGTTACTTTTGTGGAAATTGGGGACGTAAATCCTCTGGCCACGACCTGCGTCTCGATTTGCAGCACGGCCTTGCAACGCTCGGCGCTTTCGCAGCTCACGGACTGCAGTTTGGCGGACAGCCACTGAGCGCCTTCACCAAAGCGGTTGATGTAGCTCTGTTGGCTGGTGATGGCACGCTGCGCCGGGCTGAGATAAGTGTATGCCTTGGCGTAGTCGCTTTTCAACAGCAAATCCCAGCGCTCCTGCGCACGTTTGCCGACCAGTTGGTCTGGCGCAGTGGTACCCATGCTGGCACAGCCAGCCATCAGGGTGGCGGCCACCATAACGGCGGCCCATAGTCCTGGGCGATGGGAAGTGACGGAAGTCTGACTCATGTTGATGGTTTCCTGTAGTGGTTATTGGTGTAACACAGAAGACTGCGGTGTTTCCGCATTGACAGGCGCCAGTTTGGGAAAGCGAGAAGGATCGAACTCACGCACCTGCGTCAGCCCTCGCATGCGATCACGCAAATCGTCGCTGACCTCTCGGATATCGATATCAGATCGAACCACCCTGGGGGTGATAACGACAAGAAGCTCGGTCCGAGCACCTTCGTTCGTGGTTGTGCCAAAAAGGTTCCCCACCACCGGAATAGCATGGAGCAATGGCACCCCAGACTTGGAGCTGGAACCGCGCTCCTGAATCAGCCCCCCCATGACGATGGATTCCCCAGAGCGTACCGCCACCTTGCTGGACAATTGCCGCTGCAAAAATGCACGCTGTTTGGTCACGTCATCGGGTGCACCGACATCGGTGACGGACTGATCGACCTGCAGGGTAACAATGTTTCCTGAATTGACGGAAGGTGTGACCAGCAGGTTCACCCCTGTGTCTTTGTATTGAATGTTGGTGGTGGTGACGGTGCCTTCCAGGTTGGTGGTCGTTCCTGACTGGATTGGCGTCTGTGTTCCCACCACAATTCCGGCGGTATGGTTGTCCAGTACCATCAAAGAGGGGCTGGCAAGCACTTTGACCGAGGTCTTGGCAGACAGCGCACTGAGAATGGCTCTTACGTTTCCTGCAGGGTTCTTCAGGGTGTAGGAAAAACCGCTGGTCGGTTTCAGGAAGTCTGTGGATGAACTCTGGTTGCTGCTCAGGCGCCCCAAACCGGAGTATCCCGAGGAAGATCGGCTGTCGCTGAACTCCCACTGCAATCCAAACTGCAAGTCGTCCGACAGCGTGACCTCGATGATGCTGGCCTCGATCATCACTTGTGTGGGCGGCAGATCCAGGCGCTTGAGAGTTGCCTCAATTTTTTTGTACTCGGAACGAGTGCCCCACACCAGTACGGAATTGTTGAGTTCGTCCGCCATCACGCGTACCGAACCCAGCGTGGCAGCTGCCGCAACCTGGCCTGCGGCGGTTTGGTTGCTGCGCCCAGCAGTCAGGCCCAAACCGCTGCCGGTGTTGCCGCCCAGCAATCCCGTGCCCGCACGATTACCCGTAGCCTGCCCAGCGGAAGAACCACCACCAAACATGCCCAGGCCTCCTGCCTGTCCCACGGTGCTGGCCGAGGTACTGGCGAGTCCGGGTGCCACACCTGTGGTTGCCGGTGTCACACCTTGGGCTCGGGCATCTCCAAATATACCCCCCAGCACCGTGGCCAGGTGCCGGGCATTGACGTTCTTGACCTGGTAAATGAAGAGTTGCGGCTCGGCGCTGTTGTCGTTGGGCTGATCAAGCCGCTCGATCCAGCGGCGTGCTTCATCCAGATAGGACGCACGCGGAGTGACCACAAGAATGCTGTTCAGGCGCTCGATGGGCATGATGCGCAACGCCCCGAACAGAGGGTTGGTATCGCCCAGCGACACGGCGGCTGGTGCAGTTCCTGACGCTTGCCCGGCGACACCTGCCGGGGTGGAGGACGCGGACGGAACGGTATTACCTGCACCCACGCTCATCAATCGCAGCGCCGACTCTACCTCTTTGATGGTTGCATGCTTGAGCGGGAACACCCCTACCGACATGCCCTTGAGCAGGTCCACATCGAATGTGGAAACCAGATCCAGCCAGCCTTCGGCTTGCGTTCGATTACCCGTGAGCACCAGGAGATTGCGCACGGTATCCACCCGCACTAACGCCTCAGGCTGCATGAGAGGCTTCAGGATGGCGGCCATTTCCGCAGCTCCAATGAACTGCAGCGGAACGACGATGGCGCCATGTCCGGGTGGCAAGGAGGCGCCTCCCGCAAGCCGCACCGCGCTGCCAATTCCTTTGAGAGCTTCGGCCTTGCCTACATGATAGGTGCCCCGGGCATCGCGCAACATCGCCAGACCATTGGCTTGCAGCGCGCTTTCCAGAAGGAAGGCGGCCTGGTCGGGCGCCACTGCTGCACGGGTGGACAGCGTCACCGCTCCATTCAATGGCGGGTGCAGCACGTAATCTGCTTTCAGCACATCGCCAAGGATGGTTCTAACCACCTCGGCCACCGGGGCCTCTTCGAAGTTGAACGCAATCGGCGCGCCATCAAAGACCTGTGCAGCCTTGGGCGTGGCAATGACGCGGTCCGTGCCGCGAAGAATGCGAGGTTCGGCGGGGGCATCGGGCATTTTCGAAGCATCTGCCTGTGGAGCCGATTCGGGCACAGGCATTTCCCCGGAAACAGCGCCCCCATCCCTTGCGGCAGCAGGCTGTGCCACCTGCGCCTGGGCCAGATGGCATGCAACTAAAGCGACAGCGGCAAATATGTATCGGTAGTAATTCATAGCAAACCAGGGTTGTCTCAAGGCGGCAGGCGCCTCATGGGCCAAATCGCCGCGTCATGGGCGCTGGGGCTGGAGTTGTAGCAGAAGCCGCACCCGTAGCCATGGGCGATGTTTGGGATGGCGAGGATGAGGTAGAGACAGGCTCCGTGGTTGACGGACTGGTGTTCACGGACGCCCGTACCAATGACAGGGTGCGCGTTTGATCACCGCTGACAAAGGTGACTGCACGCCTCTGGACCGACTGAAGCACCCAGCCATCCACGGCTTCATTCAGCCGGACCCGGCGATTTTTGCCTGCCACCTGAAGGATGGCGCCGCTGGTCTGTGCACCTTCGAAAACGCCCAGCAATCGCGCCGTGCTCAAATTGTCAGCGGGTACTGGCACTTCCGATGCCGCTGGAGGCGGTGGTCTGCGAGTGGAAGAAAACAGGGGGCGCTCAAGCATTGCCATGAGGCGCCCTGTTTCCACCGGCTTGCGGGCGGGCAACGAGGGCACCATGGCAAGGTAATCGGCAGTCACAGGTTCCGGGGGCTGCCAGTGCGCGTTGCGCAAGGTGCCATCGGGCTGGAACCACAGGGCCGCGAGGCCCACAGCCAGCAGGGCATTGATCACACATAGCAAAGCAAGCGCGTGCCGCTTCATGGCTTGCCTCTCAGAATCACCAAATTCAATTGGACTGCGAGTTTCTGCACGCCTTTCACAGGAGCGGCGGCGGCCTGAAGGACGAATCCTTCGGTGAGGATGGCGGGCTTCTGTTCATCCAGAGCCGCCAGAGCCAACTGCACGGCCATCATGTCCCCTTCTGCCCGTACTGCCAGGGGAATACGCTCAAAACTCATTTCTTCCTTGGCTGCCAGCACCTGGGTGCTGACGATCGACAGGCCCGCCGTGCTCAGCACACTGCGAATGCGTTGCTGAACATCATTGCCCACTTGGTTGGCATCCTGTCCTGCCGGGTGCAGGTATTGCGCCAAACGGTCCACCGCCTGGGTCTGGGCAAGGGCAAGGCTGTCCTTGTGGGCCATCAGGCCACTCAGCCGTGCATGGCGAGGCTCCACCTCCATGATGCGCTGCGTCGCCCACTGGTGCTTGTTATACAGATACCCCCCGACGAGGATCAAGGGCATCAAAACCAAGCCCAGCGTGGCAAGCACGACTGCCAGGTCGCGGCGTGCGATTTTCTTCATGGCTGTGCCTTGCTTGGGGTACTGATGGGCGCTGGCCGAGGGGTTTCAGAACCCGATGAAAACCTGCTCTTGCGGGGTGCGCTGGCACTGTCGGCGGCAGGTGTGGGAGAACTGGCTGCCGCAGGCGCAGTTGGCGCCGTTCCTGAAACGGACGCCGCCGGAACCAATGCAGCCGGGATAACAGGCGTCACCGCGCCACTAGATGCCACGGCTTGCACAACACTCGCACCCGCGACAGACCACACCGCAGGGTCAAGCTGAAATTCGATATTGAAGCTATCCAGGGAGGCCCCTGGATTGCGCACTGCCGCCACGGGCGCACGCACATCCTTGAAACCGGACTGCAAGCCCAGTTGCTGCATGAGAACCGCGGCATTGGCCGTCAGTCCGGTGATTCGAACCTTAAGCCCCTTGACCTCCATGCTCTGCAGCGATGTATCGTCAGGCAACACTTGTGTCAGTACTTCCAGCAGGCGAATGCCATCGGCCTGTTCAGACAGAACCTCACGCAACAGACCCATGCGCTCAATGGCCTGCATGAATGCTTCCCGCTGGGCCACCACAGGCATGGCACGGCTCTGAAGTTCCGAGTACCCGACCGCAGCCTCGATGGCACGCAGTCGTAACTGCGCTATGGGCGTCACTGCCATGGCCCCCACCAGCAGCAACGCTCCTAGCACCAAGCCATAACCGATACGCCGACGCAGTGCGGCATGCCGGGCTCGGCGGACCTCCCCCCAGCCAGCAAAGGCAATGGGGGTGCCTGCTCCGGAAAATGCCCAAACTTCCGGCACACCGTCTTTCAGACGCTCCTGCTGTTGCTCAAGAAAGCCCTGCACCTGCTTGCGCGAAGCAAGTACGGCGTCTACCAGCAGCCCACCCTCCGGGCGCACATGCACCACAAGACCCCACACCAGATCGGCAGCGGGAAATGGGCTGACGGTGGAAATCTCCAGCGCCACCGCCTGCGCGACTTGTGCGTCCGCCATGGTCGGCAGGCTCAGCGAGCGATGCAGCAGGCTATCGGCGGGTATTTCGATGGCAACGAATTGGGTTGAAGGAGCATGGTCCATTCCCACCAGCCGCACGCCATCCCAAACGGCCTCGGTACCGTCCGCCCGCAATACCCGCACCGGTACATCCGGCGTCAGCCACGCCAGCAGGGGCCAATGGTGCGCGCGTTGCCAAGTAGCCCGGAAATCGGACCAGAACTCGGCCAAGTCAAGACCGAATAGCTGCGGGGAGGTGGACATTGAGGGCATTGTCTGTGTTCTGCCGCACGTTCAGCGCGGTGCGATCATCCAGTGTTCAGCGTTGAAAATTCGCCACGGCATACCCGACACACTGTCTGGCCTCAAATCCACAAACCGCACTACCGCAACACCTCCGCCATCGGAAGATGCCACGCGGGCGTGGATGCGGTAGCGGGTGGTGGCGGATACGCTGATGAATTCACCATTCAGGACAGTGGTGTCTATTTCGCTGGGTCCTGCTCCGGCGTCTCGGCGCGACCGAATAGCCTGGGCATGTGAAACATTTCCTCCAGCAAGGACCACGAGCACTTCTTCCGGAGCCGCAAGGGGGTTGACCTTGCCGCTACCCTGTGCCTCAACGGTCATGAGCGGCGAAAGTCTAGCATACAGGTCGTAGTTCACTCCTGGCACTTGTAACAGGTCCTGGATGGCCTCAAAGCCCTGCTCACGACCAAAGATGTCGCGCCGGGTGCGCGCCTGGACCGTAGCGCCGGCCAGGTCCGTGGCCACCTGGGGTGAAAGCCCGCCGCCAACGGCATACATGCTGGCCAGCAAGAGCTCGGAGGCACGGTTGATGTCGATCAAACCATTCAAAGGGGTGATTTCGACAGGGATTGTTTTTCCAAGATAGCCGTACTCACGCACCACCTGCCTCGTCAGACGCTCACCAACCGCCACCATGTCCTGCAAGGCCAGCATGACGGCGGCTTCGCCCAGCGCCACGGACTCGACGGTCTGGCGCGAGGCACCCACGATACGCAACTCACTGCGCACGGACAGCTGCACGCCTCCGACCACGATGGCGAGCGCGGCAATGATCCAAAGCACGGCCACGAGCGCGATGCCCCCGATCGCCCTTGGTTCTGAGCGCGGTCGCATGGTCAATCGGTCCCCGAGGAGAAAGCACCACCACCCGAGCGTTCGCTGGACGGCAAGGCACGCATGACGATCACCCACAGGGGCCAGGCGCCATCCCATGTCTCAACATCAATCCGAATACGCGAAGGCAGGCTATCGACACGGCTCCAATTCGAAATCCATGTTGGAGCTGGCTGGCGACTGTCCTCGTAGCCAAGGACCAAGGACTTGACCCTGTTTGCCAACACCCGGCTTTCTGCCTGGCTCCAATCGAGCGGCAAACCACCACCATTCCAGGGCACAAACCGGATGACGAGTGCGGACGGGTCTTCTTGGGCGGCTTCAAGCGCCAGACGGAAAAAGTAACGTCCGCCAGCACCATGCCGCGCGGGCATGATGCCCACCCAGGCCACGGCATTGGCCTGTCCAGTGAAAAAATAGGGCGTGTCGCCCTCGCGCTGCACCTCTTTCATCCGCCGCATGGAAACCCTTCCGAGAGTGGCGCGCAAGAATCCATTGGCAATGCGGATCTCGTCCGCGCGCTCCGATCGGAGATCCATGCGCTCCTCAGTCTGCGCCATGGTCCGCAGCGCGGACACCATGCCCAGCATGAGCAGGGACAGCAAGGCCATCGCCACGAGCATTTCCACCAGGGTAAATCCACGAATACCCCCTCCATGCCTGCTCGCCAATGAGCTCATCGAGCGCCTCCAGCGACCAGGGGCTTCCGCTGTGGGCGCAAAGTACTCAGATGGAGCGAGCGTATCGCGTCGCGTTCGCCAATCCAGTCGATACGGATGTCCACCTGGTGCAGAACGGGCGCGCCAGGGTTGCGCCGACCCGCCTCCGTTTCCAGCGGAGCACTGCGCACGCTCCATGCATACCCAGCGGATTGCCCTTCTTCCGACCAGCCCTCGGCCGTGACGGCATCACGCACAGCCAATAGCGATTCGCCCAGCAACACGGCACGCTGGTAACGCTCGGCATCGGCCACATTGCGCGCACTGCCTCCAATAGCCTTGTAAAGGACACCCAGGCTCAGGGACAGAATGGAAAAGGCGACGAGCAATTCCAGCAAGGACATGCCCCGCATCCGGGAACGCAGAGAGGAGGTCATGGCGCTAGGGGGGTCTGGATCACGCGACCCGAAAGCCAGTCCACACGCAACCGCACCCCTGAGCCAGAAGCGGCGCGCACGACATCCACGCTTCCGCCCGTAGTACCGCCGTCGGACAGAAACCGGATCGCCGCCACGCCCGAGCGCATTTCGACATCCGCCACCGTTACCCCCAGTTGCACGGCTTCGGGGATGGCATGCCGCGCCCCGCCGTCGATCCCATAGGTCCGATGGCCCAGGTCTACTACAAAGCGCACATCGCCACGCCCCGTCATGGCCTGGTGGCGCGCGGTCCGCAGTTCGGAAACAATCGTCCGCACTGCATCGCGGTATTGCGCTGAATCCCGCAGGCGACCAAATGCCATCGGAGCCAGGCCGACCACCAGCGCCATAATGGCAAAAACCACCAGGAGCTCAACCAGCGTAAAGCCCCGCTCACGCCGCATAGTGCCCTAACCTTCTGCCTTGCTCAGTGCTTGTTCCGGATATCGGCCGCCTCGCCTTCACCGCCGGGAGCACCATCGGCACCCAGAGACAGAATCTCCATGCCCCCCTGGGAGCCCGGATTGACGTAGCGATAGGGATTGCCCCAGGGATCCTTGGGCAACTCCCCCTTGATGTACGGACCGGCCCAGCCGTTGGCGCTGGCTGGGCGCTTGATCAACGCATCCAGCCCCTCTTCGGTGGTGGGATAGCGACCCACATCCAGCTTGAACACCTCCAGGGTTTTATCAAAATCGGCAATCTGAATGCCTGCCGCCTTGACCTTGGCACTACCAAATTTGTTCATCACGGCCGGGCCGACCAGCCCCGCCAGCAGCGTGAGGATGGCCAGAACCACCAGCAATTCGATCAAGGTGAAGCCGCGGGCACGGCGGGCGACACTGCGGACAGAGGCTGCACGAAAAGGTGCCATGGGAGAAAACTCCTTCAATTGAGACATGTTATGCGGCAAGGTCATTGATCGACAGAATGCCCATCAGAATGGAAATGATGATGGCGGCGATCAGAAGCCCGAGAACCAAGATGAGGATCGGTTCGACCAGTGTAAGGAGGCGTTTGATACCTATTTCCACCTCACGGTTCAATATGGCAGCCAATTCCAACATCATCGGGCCGACACGGCCTGTTTCCTCGCCCACGCGGATGAGGTTGATGGCCAGTGGCTCGAAGATGCCCGCGGCCGAAATGGCCTGGACCACCTTACCGCCCTCCTTCACGATAGGAACGACACGTGCCAGCGACTGCTGCAACACCGTGTTGCCCACAGTTTCCGTGGCGATGTTCAAGGCTGCAAGCATGGGCACGCCATTGCCAAGCAGGGTGCCCAGCGAGCGGGAAAACAGCGTCAACTGGTATTTGAGCGCCAGACGACCCATGAAGGGCAGTCGCAGCAGGCGCGATTGCCACCAATGCCGCCCTGCCGGCGTCTTGAGCCACCGGAAAACCGACGCACCAGCCACCAGCAGCCCCATGCTGATGGGCAGGCCGTAACTGGAAAAAAGATGCCCTAGTTCCATGATCACGCGCGTGGGCAATGGCAATGCATCCCCCATATCCATGAACATTTTTTCGAACTGTGGAACCACGAAGCCCAGCATAGCCACCAGCGACAAAACCGCCACGCCCAGCAGAATGGCGGGATAGATGGTGGCCGAAACTACGCTGTCACGCAGCGCACGCTGGCGCTCCATATGCTCCACGAGGCGCGTCAGCACGGTCGCCATCTGCCCGCTGGCCTCACCTGAACGAACCATATTGACGTAGAAGTCGCCAAACAGATCTTTATTCTGGGCCAGCGCACGGCTGAGCGGCGTCCCGCCCTTGACGGCATCGAGCACGCCCTGCAGCAATGTGGTGACCGATGGCTTGTAGCTCATGTCGATGAGCACACGCAAGGAATTGTCGAGCGCCAGACCAGCACGCAGCATTATGGCCAGTTCGGAGGTGAACGCCAGAACATCGGCCTGTTTCACCGGCCCCTTGCCTGCGCGCCCCTGCGGCGCACCCGCCATCAGTTGCGCGGCGCCTTTGCCCGTGGCCTGCGACAGCGCGCCGGCACTGAGCACATCCTCGATGTACAGAGGCGTCAGCCCCTGCTCGCGCAATTGCTTCATGGCCAGGGCCTGCGTGGCGGCGCTCAGGCGACCATCGACCATCTGCCCCGATGTCGAGGCGGCGCGCCAGGTGAACTCAGGCATCGCTCTGGTCCTGCGTCACCCGGGCCAGCTCTTCCAGACAGGTATGACCCGCAGCCACCTTGCGCAGCCCATCCTCGTGCAGGCTGAGCATGCCGCCCTCTGCGGCCACCGCATTGAGCGCATTGGCATCCCTCCCATCCATGATGGCCTTGCGCATGGGCTCATCGAGCACCAGCAATTCATGGATACCCGTGCGCCCCCGATAGCCAGACTGGCGGCAATGTTCGCAGCCACGGGCCCGATAGATGGGCTGCTCAGGCGGGCAGAAACGAGCCAGCCCTGTACGCTCTCGCACCTCGGCCGAGGGCTCGTAAGGTTCCTTGCAATGGCTGCACAGGGTTCGCACCAGCCGCTGCGCCAACACACCATTGACCGCCGAGGTGATGAGATAACGCTCGACCCCCATGTCCTGCATGCGGATCACCGCTCCGGCCGCCGTGTTGGTATGCAATGTGGACAACACCAGATGCCCTGTCAGTGCCGATTGCACAGCGATCTGCGCAGTTTCGCCATCGCGCATTTCGCCGATCATGATGATGTCGGGATCCTGCCGCAGGATGGACCGCAACGCATTGGCAAATGTCAGATTGATTTGCGAATGCACCTGAATCTGATTGATTCCCTCCAGCTGGTACTCTACCGGATCCTCAACCGTGATGATTTTCTGCGTCTCCGCATTCAGCTTCGACAAGGCCGCATAGAGCGTGGTGGTCTTGCCAGAGCCAGTAGGTCCGGTGACGAGTAGGATTCCATGGGGCCGCACCAGCAAGGTATTGAAGCGTTCCAGCGTATCCGGAGCAAAGCCCATCTCTTCCAGCCCAAAACGCACACTGGCGCGATCGAGCACCCGCATGACCACGCTTTCACCATGCACCGTGGGCACAGTGGAAACACGCAAATCAAGCTCCCGTCCCTTGACACGGGTCTTGATGCGTCCATCCTGCGGCAAACGCCGCTCGGCAATGTCCAGATGGGCCAGCAGCTTGACCCGGGAGTTCACCGCCGCACTATGGCGCGGCGGCACGATCTCCCCCGCATGAATCACGCCATCGACCCGGTAACGCACATGCAAGCCGTCGTCAAAGGGCTCCAGATGGATGTCGGAAGCACGAAGGTCGATCACGCGGCCAATGATCGTATTGACCAGGCGGATGACAGGAGCCTCGCTGGCCAGATCCTTGAGGTGTTCGACAAAATCACCCGCATCACCGTCGCCCAGCCCCTCTGCGTCCTCCTCTACCACGGCATCTTCCATGGGCTGCGTGAGGGCCTTCTCTATATCGGAGTCTGTTCCTATATGGGGCCGGACCTGCAATCCGGTGGCCAGGCGAAGGGCCTTGATGACAAAGGCATCCTGTGGAACGGCCATGACCACATCCAGCAGGCCATCCTGTATGCCCAGCGGATATACCGCATTGGCATGCAAGAACCCTGGGAGCAGGCCAGGCACCTCCGGCATGAAATCCGGAAAGGCATCCGCTGCCACCAAAGGCACGGCCAACTGGCTGGACAACGCATGCACCACGTCCAGCTCGGAAACCAGCCCCAACCGCACCAGCACCCGCCCGAGCATGCTCCCCATTTCCTGCTGCGCAGCAAGGGCACGCTCCAGGTCGCGCGCACTGAGTTTGCCGGCGCGCACCAGCAACTCACCTATGCGCAGACGGCCCGAGGGCTCGGCAGGTTGTACAGGTACGGCTTGTGCGCTAAAGAGTTCGGTCATGAAAAGAGAAGCTGACATTGCCACCGTGCGACGGCATGGGCACGCAATCATAGCGACACGCAGACCAGATGGCCCCAGCCGCAGGAGGGTACGTTAGACTTTGTCGCCTCCTTCTGGCAACCGCTGCTATTCTCCGCAACCCCCATCAGCCCATGCACGCCAGCTCTCGTCAACTTCTGTCCATCACATTTGGCATGCTGGCCATCGTAACGCTCCCGCTGGCCATCTGGGAGTCTATCCAGCGGCTCTCGGCGCCGCCGCCCCTGCTACTGGCCCCCATGATGAACCTGACCGACCCGTGCATCCTGCCACGGGCAAGTTCGTCCCAGGAGCCACACGCTCTCGTAGCGCCCGGTTGTGATGGCACTCAAGGCTCGGCCGCACGTCTGGTCGAGTCCACGCTCGCACGGTCTTTCAAGCCCGATCAGCCCCTGAAACCATCCTACGAACTAGGCTACACACTGCAGATACCGTTGTTACGCCTATTTGACAAAAAAGCAGATGAATGGGTCATCAACCAGGGAGCGGTGCAGCGCTATGTGCGCACTTTGCGCGACACCGACCGCCCTGCCATCCTCTATCTATTTTCGACCCACTTCGGCGTCCACGCCCCTATAGAGCAGACATTGGCGCAATCCCCCGCCAATCTGGCCTCGACCCCCGAAGGCCCACTGCCCGCCGACAGCTATTACACGCTGCCGATCTTTCCCTGGAGCGTGGCCCGAATCGATAACGGCATCACCCATCGCCGCACCCAGGCCGTTGAAGCCATCCTTCAGGAGCTGTGCCTGCTGCAACCTGCGCATCGGGAGAAAATCCGGGGTATCACGCTCTTGGGCGAAGTGCACCACCTGTTCCCGAAGTTTGAAACCGGCATGGGCTTCGCTACACCCTACCTCGTTTCAGACTACAGCCAGGTTTCCCAAGAGGGTTTTCGGCATTTCCTGGCAAAGCGCTTTGGCGATATCGGCAAAATGAATGAGGCCCTGGCCGCTGACTACGCGGACTTTGCCGAAGTGTTCCCCCCATCCCGTGATATCCGCACGCAACCCCTGCGCCGCCGACAGGAACACATGGACTCTTATGCCCACGGATCTTTGCCGGTATCCGGCTGGGCACGGATTCTGGGGGGCCACAATCCGGCCTGGATACACATCTACCGCAATGGCGAACACCTGGGCCGGGTGCGCGCCAACCTGGGGCGCCAGGACGTGGTCGCCGCCCTTCCGGAGTTTGGATCGGCCGATGTGGGTTGGCGTTTCGATATGGACTTTACCTCCCTGCCCCCGGGAGTCCACCGCATTGATGTGGCCCTGGAAGAAGCGCCAGACCGGCTCGTCCACCTGGGTACACGGCATATCTCCATCCGAGACAAGGATCCGGCCCGCACCACTTCCTTGCCCATGAAGCCGCTGCCGGCCTTCGCAGCAATTCGCCCAACCACCCGCGCGCACATCGACACTCCCGTAGACCAGTCGACCTACTATTTCAATCCATTGGCGCCGCTGTGGCATGAGTTCCGTGGACGGCAGGTTCAACATTACCTTGAACACTTCGCGCGTGTGGTGAAGCGCTCATGCTTGGCCAAGGTTCCGACCTATGCGCACCAGATCATGCCCATGACCAACCCCAGTTGGGACGCAGAGAAGTTCGCCATTGACGCATCTCTCCAAGCATCAGCACTCCTGAAGCCCGGCGTCAGCCTGTATGGCGGTCCGACCCACGGCATCACCCTGTTTGACTGGCTTGCACGGACACGGCAGCAACACTATGGCATTACCGAATTCCACCCCCTGCGCCCCATGGCAGCACAGGATCTACACCACGCATTGATGGACCACCGGCAGCGCGGTGCACAGTTTCTGTCTTTCTTTCTCGAATCGGACTGGCCAGGCAGACCCAGCCACGCGGTGGAGAATATGTTCTCCATCGACGAGCGGAATCCGCAATTTGGCTCCGACCAGTTGCTCGGCGCCTTTCGGGAACTGGCCACGCAGAATTCCGGCACGCCCCTCCTCCGCCTTATCAATCCTTAGGACTTTTCATTCCCACTGACCACATGCGCTTCTGCAGAGTTGGCATACACCGTGCCCTGAAATTCCTGGCTTTGCTGCTTCTATGCCCATGGGCCTGGGCCCAGCAAGCCCCAGGCCAGGGCGCCCTCGATGTGGTGCGTTATCTGCCTGCAACGCATGAACTGTTCGTCAGTGGCTGGGCCGGGTCGACTCAGCCGAATGTTTTTGTCACAAGCGCCCGAATCGATGTGGGCGCTGCAACGGTCTACCGCGGGCGCATGCTGCCCATCGAACGTCCCGATGTGGTGGCCAACACGGGCCGCAATGACTGGCTCCCCTCTGGCTTCCAGGTTCAGGTGGGCTTGCCTACCTCTCTTCCATCCGGCGAACAGCCCATCGCCGTCTGGATACGCCTGAGCAACGGCATCGAGTTCTTGCTGTCGGCAACGAAAGCGACCCAGTCCATCCAGATCACGGGGCAGACGCCACCCTCCAGAGGCATCATGCTGATGCTCCTGGCCGCCATCCTGGCTCCCTTGCTGGCCCTTCTGACTCTCTCACGGATAGCCGCCTGGTCACCACGCCCCTGGGTTGCAACCTATGCCCCCTCTCTGTTCGGACTCACCGTACTTTTTTCGTTTTCCATCCTGGTGGCCACCGGCACCACAGGCTCCTCGCTGCCGCTGCTGCTTCACGAGGCACGTATTGCCCAAAGTGATACGGCCCGGTGGCTGGGCGATCTTCGCCCAATCCGCAGTGATGAATGGGAAGTGATCACGCCCATGGCCATCAGCCAGTCCACACACACCCCTCCCTTTCCCATGGTGAACCGCCATTACGGAGCCGATGGCCAGAACATGATGGTGATTGGCATGACAGGGGTGCCTGTCTGGCACATTTCCTCACTGGCCAAGCCCGCCACATGGGGATTCTTTCTGTTCGATCTGCGCTATGCGTTGGCATGGTATTGGTGGTTTCCTTTCTTCGCCTGCTTCACTGCCGTCTGGCTTCTTCTGCAGCGCTTTTTCGCCATGGACTGGCGGCAGGCGGCTGGCTGGTCCGCCAGCCTGGCCCTGGCTCCCTATTCGGTTGGCTTCTCGGGATGGCCCGCATACACCGTCTTTTTCCCTTTACTCTGCATGGTGGCCATGGAAAGGGTGCTGCACTCTCAACGCATGGCCAACGGCCTAGCCTGGGGAGGGCTACTGGGAACCGCGCTCACGGGTTACGTCCTGACGCTTTATCCTGCGTGGCAGATCGCCCTTGCCTATCTGCTTGCTCCTCTGGCGCTGGCGTGGCTCTGGCAACAACGCAGCATCCTCCGGTTCCAATCAGCCCAATGGGCAGGCCTAGCGGCCTCGCTGGGCATGACCGTGTTCCTGCTGGGATCCTGGTGGTTGGATGCCCAGGAAGCCGTGCACTGGGTGCGCGAGACCGTCTATCCCGGGCGACGCACGACGGGGGCAGGCGGTGACATCGATCCGTGGTTCCTGATCAAGGGTTTGATGAGCCCCGCTACCATGTATGGACCATCTCCATTGATGAATCCCAGCGATGCCGGCTCCTTCATCTTTCTCTTCATCCCCACCACAGTATGTGCACTGCTCGCGTGGTGGCACCGCCGCAAATTGGATACCATCGGAATCGCGCTGCTGGGTTATACCGCTCTTGCGTTCCTCTATCTGTTCATGGGAATGGACGCCACTGTGGCACGCCTCTCTCTCTGGGGCATGGTCCCCACCTACCGGATAGATATTGCACTGGCACTTGCCCAGGTGCTGACCATCGGATGGGTTGTGCATGCTCGCCCAGACGTCTCCCTCGCCTCAGCCCCACCCATCAAGAACCTCGCAATAGCCATAGGAGTTTTAACTGCCGCATTGGGTTGGTACCTGTTCCAAAAGCTGCCGACCTTGATTGCTATGGAGATCCCTCCCCCGATGGTGTGGATTTCATGCCTGGGTTGGGGAGGGCTCGGCTATCTGCTTATCGTACGCCAATATGGCCTGCTGGCTTTTCTTTTCTGCCTCTGGACCCTCTCCACCTCGCTACCATTCAACCCATTGGTCCACGCGCCCACAAGAATTGCGCTTGACCCAGCATTGTCTGCGTCGCTCCAGGAGAGCCATACCGCCCCCCGCGCCATGACCGCTGTGGTGGGAGAGCGTGCCTGGTCCATGCTTCTGCCCGCAGCAGGAGTGCCGGTGCTGAACAGCGTGCACTACCATCCGCCCCGCACGCTGTGGAAGGATCTGGACCCCACAGGTGAACACGCTGCACTGCACAACCGCTACCAGCGGTTGTTCCTGCGGGTGCAGGCCCTGCCCTCGGAAACAACCGCATACCGCATCCACACCCCCCGACTGGACGAGGTGGTGTTGACGTTGGACCCGGACCACTTTGATTTCAACCGGCTCAAGGTGCACACCGTAATCGCCGGACCTGCGGACAGCGCACTGTTGTCACGCAACGCAAGTCTGGAGCACGCAGGCTCAGGCCCTGACTGGACAGTGTTCAAGGTTCGGCCAGGCAAAAACCCTTGAAAAGAAATTCTCATTCAGCGAATGCGACCAGCGCTGCGGAAATTCGAGTAAACCCCGACGGACGCGCCTCAAGCGAACAATTCAGCGAGCTGCAATGACAATCCTGCGGCGTCTTTACCCGATAAAGCGGGTGGCAAGGCCAGGCCGGGCCACTCAATCCCAAGGGAAGGATCGTTCCACACAATGCAACGCTCATGCTGCGGCGCGTAGTAATCGGTGGTCTTGTAGAGGAAGTCTGCCGACTCGCTGAGTACCACGAAGCCATGGGCGAAGCCGGGCGGCACCCAGAGCTGGTGCTGGTTGTCCTCAGTCAGTTCCGCGCCCACCCATTGCCCGAAGGTGGGCGAGCTGCGACGGATGTCCACGGCCACATCGAACACGGCACCGCGCGCCACGCGCACCAGCTTGCCTTGGGGCTGCTGGATCTGGTAGTGCAGGCCGCGCAACACGCCCCGGCTGGAGCGGCTGTGGTTGTCCTGCACAAACTGGTGGTTGGTGCCTGTGGCTTCGTTGAAGGCTTTCTGATTGAAGCTCTCGAAGAAGAAACCGCGCGCGTCGCCGAACACCTTGGGTTCGATCAGCACCACCTCGGGGATGGACAACCGGGTCGCTTTCATCAGTACACCGTCTCTTTCAGCAGGCGCTGCAGGTATTGGCCGTAGCCGTTCTTGGCCAGTGGCTGGGCCAGGCGCTGGAGCTGTTCGTCGCCAATCCAGCGGCTGCGCCAGGCGATTTCCTCGGGGCAGGCGATCTTCAGGCCCTGGCGGTGTTCCAGCGTGGCGATGAACTGGCTGGCTTCGAGCAGGCTTTCGTGCGTGCCGGTGTCCAGCCAGGCGTAGCCCCGCCCCATGATCTCAACGTTGAGCTGGCCCTGCTCCAGGTACAGGCGGTTGAGGTCGGTGATCTCCAACTCGCCGCGCGGGCTGGGCTTCAGGCTCTTGGCGAGCTCCACCACCTGGTTGTCGTAAAAGTACAGGCCGGTGACGGCGTAGTTGCTTTTGGGCACCGGGGGCTTTTCTTCGAGCGAGAGCACCTTGCCCTGCGCGTCGAACTCCGCCACGCCATAGCGTTCGGGGTCGTGTACGTGGTAGGCGAACACGCTGGCGCCAGTACTGCGGCCATGGGCGTTGGCCAGCAGCTCGTGGAATTGGTGGCCGTAAAAGATGTTGTCGCCCAGCACCAGGGCGCTGGGTGCGTCACCCACAAACGACTCGCCGATCAGGAACGCCTGCGCCAGCCCGTCGGGACTGGGCTGCACGGCGTATTGCAGGCTGATGCCCCACTGGCTGCCGTCGCCCAGCAACTGTGCAAAGCGCGGGGTGTCCTGCGGCGTGCTGATGACCAGGATCTCGCGGATGCCCGCCAGCATGAGCGTGCTGAGCGGGTAGTAGATCATCGGTTTGTCGTACACCGGCAGCAACTGCTTGCTGATGGCCAGCGTGGCGGGGTGCAGGCGCGTGCCGGAGCCGCCAGCGAGGATGATGCCTTTGCGTGCTGTCATGGTCATGGGGGAGGTCAGAGGATTTCGGCGAGCATGCGCGCCACGCCGGTTTGCCAGTGCGGCAACTGCAGGCCGAAGGTGGTTTGCAGCTTGGCGGTAGCCAGCCGCGAGTTGTGCGGGCGCTTGGCGGGCGTGGGGAAGGCACTGGTGGGCACAGGCGCGACTTCTTTTGCTATGATTTTTATAGCTTGCTGCGCTTTGCTGGCGTGCTCCAGAACGAATTTCGCATAAGAATGCCAAGTGGTCTCACCCGCCGCCACGCAGTGGTACAGGCCGCCGTCCTGCGGTCGGTGCTGCAGGTGACGGATGGCGTGGGCCGTGACGTCGGCGAGCAGGTCGGCCCCCGTGGGCGCACCCCACTGGTCGTCGATGACGGTGAGGCGTTCGCGCTCCTGGCCCAGGCGCAGCATGGTCTTGGCAAAGTTGCCGCCGCGTGCGGCATAGACCCAGCTGGTGCGCAGAATCAAATGCTGGCAACCCGATTGCTGGATGCGTTGCTCGCCTTCCAGCTTGGTGGCACCGTACACCGACAGTGGTGCGGGCGTGTCGGTTTCGACCCAAGGCCGGGTACCGCTGCCGTCGAACACATAGTCGGTGCTGTAGTGCACCAGCCAGGCACCCAGGCGCGCGGCCTCCTCGGCCACGAGGCCGGGGGTGGTGGCGTTGAGCAGGCGCGCGAATTCTGGTTCGCTCTCGGCCTTGTCCACGGCGGTGTGGGCGGCGGCGTTGACGATGACCTGAGGGCGCAGCTGGCGCACGGTGTCGCGCACGCCCTCGG
The DNA here is from genome assembly GCF_022760965.1 of Simplicispira sedimenti. NCBI lineage: Bacteria > Pseudomonadati > Pseudomonadota > Betaproteobacteria > Burkholderiales > Comamonadaceae > Simplicispira > Simplicispira sedimenti. The sequence continues at coordinate 197,960 of NZ_JAKVIJ010000003.1, read as the reverse complement.
GGTTGGCAAAGTCACCGCAATGCGCTTGGCTGTCGAAATCCAGCGCCGTGACCTGGCCCAGCACGCTGAGGCTGCGCTGCAGCTCCCAACCGACCTGGCCGCCTTTTCCGAGCAGGAGGATGTTCATGCTCATGCGACGCTGCCCTCGCCCTCGTACTGCTTGGCCACCCAGTCGCGGTAGGCGCCGCTTTGCACCTGCGCCACCCAGTCGGGGTGGTCCAGGTACCACTGCACGGTCTTGCGGATGCCGGTGTCGAAGGTCTCGGCAGGTTTCCAGCCCAGCTCACGCTCGATCTTGCGCGCATCGATGGCATAGCGCCGGTCGTGGCCGGGGCGGTCCTTCACGTAGGTGATCTGGCTGCGGTAGCTCTGGCCGTCGGCACGCGGGCGCAACTCGTCCAGCAGGGCGCAGACCGTGTTCACGATGTCGATGTTGGGCTTCTCGTTCCAGCCGCCGACGTTGTAGGTTTCGCCCACAGTCCCGGCCTCCAGCACCCGCCGGATGGCGCTGCAGTGGTCCTTGACGTAGAGCCAGTCCCGGATCTGCATGCCGTCGCCGTACACCGGCAGGGGTTTGCCGGCCAGGGCGTTGACGATCATCAGCGGGATGAGCTTTTCCGGGAAGTGGTATGGCCCGTAGTTGTTGCTGCAGTTGGTCGTGAGGACCGGCATGCCATAGGTGTGGTGCCAGGCGCGCACGAGGTGGTCGCTGGCGGCTTTGCTGGCGCTGTAGGGGCTGTTGGGCTCGCAGTTGTGCGTTTCGGTGAACGCGGGCGCATCGGGTGCCAGGGTGCCGTACACCTCGTCGGTGCTCACGTGCAGGAAGCGAAATGCTTCTTTTTTTGTAGCATCCAGCGCTTGCCAGTAGTGCCTTGCTGCCTCCAAAAGCCTGAAAGTGCCGACCACGTTGGTCTGGATGAAGTCCTCGGGGCCGTGGATGGAGCGATCCACATGCGATTCGGCCGCAAAGTTGACGATGGCACGCGGCTGGTACTGCGCCAGCAGGCCATCGACCAGGGTGCGGTCACCGATGTCGCCCTGCACGAAGACATGGCGCGCATCGCCCTGCAGGCTGGCCAGGTTGTGCAGGTTGCCGGCATAGGTGAGCTTGTCGAGGTTGACGACGCCCTCCGGGTTGCCGGCAAGCCAGTCGAGTACGAAGTTGGCGCCGATGAAACCGGCGCCTCCGGTGACGAGGATCATGGGATGAACCAAAAATGTGCCGAGGGCAAAGTTTCGGATTATCCCACCGCACCTTGTTGCTGCTCGTAACCGCCAGCCCTGGGCGTGACGCTCAGAAGTGAATGCCGCGCATCATCTGCTGCAGCGCAACGGCTTCCGCCGACAGCTGCGGCTTGGCGCCCTTCTCTCCCTTGGCCGCGGACGAATCGGGGAACATGCGGAAACTGGCGTTCATGCCGATCTGCGCCACACGCGGCACCAGGGCATGCATTACCTGGCCCAGGATGCCCAGGCGCGTGGCGATGCGCACCGGCTTGAAGATGCAGGCCTGCGCCACCATGTCGGCCGCCTCCTCGGGGCTGAGCGTGGGCACGTTGTTGTAGATCTGCGTGGGCGCGATCATGGGCGTGCGCACCAGCGGCATGTTGATGGTGGTGAAGGTGATGCCCTGGTCGGCGAATTCGCTGGAGGCGCAGCGCGTCCAGGCATCCAGCGCCGCCTTGCTGGCCACGTAGGCCGAGAAGCGCGGGGCATTGGTCAGCACGCCGATGGAGCTGATGTTGACGATGTGGCCCTTGCGCTTTTCCACCATGGCAGGCAGCAACCCCATGGTCACACGCAGGCAGCCAAAGTAGTTGAGCTGCATGGTGCGCTCATAGTCGTGGAAGCGGTCGTAGCTGCTCTCGATGGCGCGGCGGATCGAGCGGCCCGCATTGTTGATCAGGAAGTCCACCCCGCCGTGGTCGGCAACGAGTTGCTGCACGAAGCGGTCACAGTCCTGCATGTCGGCAATGTCCACGGCGTAGGCGATGAACGCATGGCCCTTGTCCTTGGCTTCCTGGCAGGCGGCGTCGAGCTTGTCCTGGTCGCGTCCGCAGATGATGGTGGTGGCGCCCGCCTCGGCAAACTTGTGCGCCGTGGCCAGGCCAATGCCCGACGAGCCCCCCGTGACCAGCACCACCTTGCCCGCCACCGTGCCCTTGAGCGAGCGGTCGATGAACAGCTCGGGGTCCAGGTGGCGCTCCCAGTAGTCCCAGATGCGCCAGGCATAGTCGTTCAGGCTGGGGCAGGAAACGCCTGAGCCCTTGAGCGCCGCCAGCGTCTCGCGGCAGTCAAAGCGCGTGGGGTAGTTCACAAAGGTGAGCATGTCCTCGGGCAGGCCCAGGTCCTTGAGCACGGCATTGCGCACACGGCGCACGGGCGCAATGGCCATGAGGCTCTTCTTGATGCCCTTGGGAATGAAGCCCAGCAAGGCCGCATTGACGAACAGGTTCATGCGCGGCGCATGGGCAGCACGCGAGAAGATATCGAGCACATCACCCACACGGTAGCCTACCGGGTCCACCAGGTGGAAGCACTTCTTGCCAATGGAAGCCTGGTGGCTGATCACGTTGATCGCGTTGACCACGAAGTCCACCGGCACGATGTTCACGCGCCCGCCTTCCAGGCCCACGGAAGGCATCCAGGGCGGCAGGATCTGGCGGATGCGCTGGATGAGCTTGAAGAAGTAGTACGGCCCGTCGATCTTGTCCATCTCGCCGGTTTGGCTGTCGCCCACCACCATGGCGGGGCGATAGACCGTCCAGGGCATCTTGCATTCCTGGCGCACGATCTTTTCGCTCTCGTGCTTGGTCATGAAGTAGGGGTGGTCCAGCCCCTCGGCCTCATCGAACATGTCTTCGCGGAAGACACCTTCGTACAGACCCGCTGCGGCGATGGACGACACATGGTGGAAATGCCCGGCATCGATGGCGCGGGCAAACTCCACCGTGTTGCGCGTGCCTTCCACGTTGACGGCCACCTGGCTTTCAGTGTCGGCAGACAGGTCGTACACCGCCGCCAGGTGATGGAAATGGTCGATCTGGCCCTTGAGCTTTTTCACGTCCTCGGCCGCCACGCCCAATTTCTTGCTCTTGAGGTCACCAAACACCGGAACAGCTCGCGCGGCGCTCACGCCCCAATAGCTGCGCAGTTCGGCCACCTTGTCCGCGCTCTCCTTGCGCAGCAGGAAGTACACCACGGTGCCCTTGCGCTCCAGGAGTTTTTTGACCAGACGCTTGCCGATGAACCCTGTGGCTCCTGTCACGAAATACTGCATGCTCAAGACTCCTGTTGGTTGTGCTGTGAAATCGCTCCCATTCTTGCTCAGGCCCGCCAGTGCAGGCTTCAGCAAAAACCCGCGGCGATGCTACCCACCAAATCCATCGCTAGACCCCACCCTCTATGTTTTTAGGAGCGGCCACCTACACGCGGGCCATTGCACGGCGTACATTCCCATTCATGCCCAGCGCGGTTGCTGCGGCGCATCTTCAACCCCTTCCACGGAGGCCGTATGGTCAAGAAACTGCAGAAACTCAGCAACGACAAGAAAAAGCCGGGCGCCCAGCTCTCGAGCACCGTCAAGGACTCCGCCCAGCAAATCTGGCTGGCCGGCCTGGGCGCTTTTGCCAAGGCCCAGGAAGAAGGCAACAAGGTGTTCGAGGCCCTGGTGAAGGAAGGCCTCTCGCTGCAGCGCAAGACCCAGGCCGTGGCCGAAGAGAAGATCTCGCAAGCCTCCAGCCGCGTGACCGGCATGGCCACCGACATTGGCTCGCGCGCCGCTGGTCAGTGGGACAAGCTGGAAACCATTTTTGAAGACCGCGTGGCCACCGCTCTGTCCAAGCTGGGCGTGCCCACCTCGCGCGATCTGGACGTGCTCAACGCCCGCATCGACGCACTGGCCAAGAGCCTGGGCAAGACCCCTCCGGCCACCAAGCCTGCGCCTGCCAAGAAGGCCGCCGCAAAGCCTGCAGCCAAGCCCGCTGCCAAGAAGGCCGCCGCAAAGCCCGTGGCCAAGAAAGCTGCTGTCAAGCCCGCAGCCAAACCGGCTGCCAAGCCCGCCGCCAAGAAGACTGCTGCCAAGCGCGCGCCCTTCCCCAAGGTAGCACCCCGCAGCACCCCCGAAGCCGCAGCGGTCGCAGACGCAAACCCCAGCGCCTGATCGCACGACGCCACCGCCGCCCGAGGCGGCGGCAGGCATCGGCCCCTCAGCGGCTGTCACGCCCATGGCGTGGCAGCCGTTGTGCTTTGCTGCACGTCAACATGCCGCAGTGCAGCATGAAATCTGCCTGAAACGTCGGTTAGAGTAGCCCCAGGGAACCCATTGATTCGATGCATGAGGACCAGCACCCATGGTGAAAAAAGCGCCGCGCCGCACCGCTGAACGCATACTGGAAGTCACGCTCGAACTGTTCAACCGATTCGGCGAACCCAACGTCTCGACCACCCTCATTTCCGCAGAACTGCGCATCAGCCCGGGCAACCTGTATTACCACTACCCGGCCAAGGATGAGCTGATCAACGCACTATTCGACCGCTACGAGCGCTCGCTCACCGAGTTGCTCGGCGCCAGCGGCAGCGTGCGCAACGTGGAGGACGCCTGGTTCTTCATGCACACGCTGTTCGAGCTGATCTGGCAGTACCGCTTTCTGTACCGCGACCTCAACGACCTGCTGTCCAAGAACCGGCGGCTCGAAACCCATTTCCAGACCGTGCTGCAGCACAAGACCGCTTCGGTACGCACCCTGCTGGACGGCATGCAACGCGCGGGCAGCCTGCAGATCGACACCCGCGAGATCGAACCCACCGCCACCAGCATGGTGGTGGTGCTGACCTACTGGCTGAGCTTCGAGTACGTGCGCGACCCGCGCCGCGCCCTGGAGCCCGAGAGCGCACAGGCGGCCCTGCTGCGCGGTGCCCACCATGTGCTGAACCTGCTCATGCCCTACCTGGAACCTGGGCAACGCAGCCACCTGTTGCAACTGGCCAGCGCCTACCAGCGCCCCTGAACCCCCTACAGACACCCCAACGGAGACAATGATGGCGAAATGGACCCCCTTCCCCCACGCTGGCGAATTCGACTACACCCCCGCCAGCCTCAAGAAGCAATGGGCGCGCCTGCATGCCGGCGACGCTGAGCCCCTGCCCAAGGACGCCGCCGTGCTGCAGGCCTGGGCCCATTACCACAATGGCAACTTCCAGCAGGCGGCCGAGGAAGGGCTGGCCGCCGGCGGTGACGGCATCACCGTGGCCAACAAGGCCACCGCCATCTACGCCACCTACCTGGAGAAGAAGGAAAAGACCCGCCTCGACCTGTTCATGCAGGTGGCCGAGCGTGCCCAGGCCCAAGCCCAGGCGGAACCACAGAATGCCAACGCGTGGTACTGGAACGCCTACGCACTGGGCCGCTACAGCCAAGGCATCAGCGTGGCCAAGGCCCTGGCGCAAGGGCTGGGGGGCAAGATCAAGGAGTCGCTAGAGAAAGCCATCGCCCTGGCGCCCAAACATGCCGACGCACGCATTGCGCTGGGCGCCTTCCACGCCGAGGTGATCGACAAGGTCGGCGCGCTCATCGGCGGCATGACCTACGGTGCCAAGAAGGACGTGGGACTCAAACTGTTCCAGGAAGCACTCAAGCTCAACCCGGGAAGCGCCATTGCGATGATCGAGTACGCCAACGCGCTGGTCATGCTCGAAGGCGACAAGAAGATGCAGGAAGCGACCAAGCTCTACGAACAGGCCGCCGCCACGGAACCCCAGGACGCCATGGAGCGCCTGGACGTGGAAATGGCCCAGGCGGAACTGGAGGACTAAACGCCCTGCTGCGGCCCGAACCGCCGGGCCGCAATCTCCAGCAGGCCATCAAAAATCAGGTTGTCCACCAGCTCGAACGGCCGCGTCATGCTGGGGGCCATCTTCCAGCCTGCACCGCCCGTCATCATGCACACGGGCTCCTGGCCACAGTGCTGCAGCAGGTGCTGGTAAATGCGCTCGACGGCACCGGCAATGGCAAAGGTGCCGCCGCTGGTGAGAGCATCGCTGGTGTTGGTGGGGAACGACCGCACCTCGCCCGTGGGCACGTGCAGACCGGCCGTGCCGGACTCCAGCGCGCGCAGCATGATGCCGTGGCCCGGCAATATCAGCCCACCCAGAAAGCGCCCCTGCGCGTCGATGGCCTCCACCGTGACGGCCGTGCCCACCATCACCACCACCAGCGGCCGCGCCGGGCCCCGCGCCAGCACGCGCTGGCGGGCGCCGATCATGGCCACCCAACGGTCACAACCCAGGCGTGAGGGATGGTCGTAGCCGTTGGTGAGACCCGACTCCTGCAGCGAGGGCACGACCCATTGCGGGTCCACGCTCCACAGCTCCATCTGGTCTTCCACGCGCCTGCGCACCGCGTCGCCCGCCACCACACAGCCCAGCATGCGCGTGGGCGCCGCCAGGTGCGCCCAGGCGGTTTCGGACAGGCGATCGATGTGGTCCAGAAACTCGGCGCCCTGCGCCAGCAGGGCCGCGCCAGGGCGCGGTGCCTCGTACATCGCCCACTTGAGGCGGGTATTGCCCACGTCGATGGCCAGAAAGCTCATGGCGCGCATTATCAAGGGATTTGCCTTCGCCACACGTCACCTTTGCGGCAAAGTCACCCCTGCCGCCAGGGCAGACCATGAAAGCGCCAGCCGCCCACACGCCCGCGGTGGGCGTGCTCATCAGGGTCGCCTTCAAAGCCTTCGAGCACGTTCCAGGCCTCCAACCCCAGGGCCGTGGCGCGCTGCGCGGCAGCGATGGAGCGCACGCCGCTGCGGCACAGCAGCAGGGCCTTGCGGCCCGGCGGCACAGCAGCCTGGATCTGCGCATCGAACTGGGGGTTGAGCGCCATGCCCGGCCACTGCTTCCAGGCCACGGCCACGGCGCCCGGCACCTCGCCAACCCACGCGCGCTCGGCGTCGGTGCGCACGTCCACCAGCACGGCCTGGCCTGACTGCACCCACTGCCAGGCCAGGGCCGGGCTCACGTCGCCCGCATAGCCCTGGGCGCTGCGTTCCTGGGCCTGCACGGCGGCTGCTGCGGCATCGTGGCGCAGGCCCGAGTGGCGGTTGGCCGGCAGGGTCTCGTGCATGCGCTCGGGCGCGGGCAGGTGCAGTCCTTGCATCAGCGCGACAAACTGCTCCTCGGTACGCCCGGCCAGGCGCGGGTTGTGCGCCTGCTCAGCAGCAATGCTGGAGTGGCTGCGCCCCTCGTAGTCATGGCCTGGCCAGACCAGGGTGTCGGGTGGCAGCGCGAACAGCACCTGGGTGATGCTGCGCCACAGGGTGCGCGCGTCGCCGGACTGGAAGTCGGTACGTCCACAACTGCCGATGAGCAAGGTGTCCCCGGTGAACACATGGTCGCGCCACAGGTAGCTCATGCTGCCCGCCGTATGGCCAGGGGTGTGCAGGGCGCGCAACTGCTCACCGCCAAAGTGCAGCACATCACCATCCGCCAGTTGCACCTGCGCCGTGCCGATGCCGCAGGCCGCAGGTGCCGCCGTGCGCGCGCCGGTGTGCTCGGCCAACAGGGCGGCACTGGTGATGTGGTCGGCATGGTTGTGCGTTTCCACCGCCCAGCACAGCCGCAGGCCCCGCGCCTGCAGCACGGCCAGGTCACGCTCGATCTGTGCATCGACAGGATCGATGATCAGGGCCTCGCGTGTGTGCGGGTCGTGCAGCAGGTAGGTGCAGGTGCCGGAGGCGGGGTCCAGGAGTTGCAGAGGGTGCATGGCGGTGGCTCAGAACTTTTCAAAATAAAAACTGGCTACAGCGCCCGTCCATATTGCGCAAGCAGCTATTATTTTTATAGCATTTATTCCCACTGCGGTGCGGGTTCGTCGCGCAGTTGGCGGCGCAAGCGGGCGTAGTCGGGCACCACGCTGGCCACGGTGTCCCAGAAGCGAGGGCTGTGGTCCATGACGCGCAGGTGCGCCAGTTCGTGGACGACCACGTAGTCGATGACGGCCTGGGGGTAGTGCAGCAGGCGCCAGTTCAGGCAGATGGAGCCATCGGCACGCGCACTGCCCCAGCGGGTTTGCGCGCTGGACAGGCGCAGGCGGGTCCAACGCACGCCCAACTGCGGGGCAAAGTGGTCCAGCCGGGCGCTGAAATGCAGGCGTGCATTGCGCATGAGCCAGGCCTGCACAGCGTCGCGGATCTGCACGGGCTGGGCCGATGCACTCAGACCGATGCGCAGTTGGCGCTGGGGGCCGCAGGCAGCGGCGGGTTCGCTGGTGACAGCCACATCGTGCAGCACACCACGTGCGCTGTGGCGCGCATCGAGCACCACCTGCAGCGGCGCGCCCAAGTAGGGCAGCACGGTGCCGTCGTGCCAGGCAATGCGTGCATGCTCCAGGCGCTGGCGACGTTCGTGCGCCTCGTGCAGTTTGCGCAGGATCCAGTCCGACTTGTCGCGCAGTGCGGCATCCACGGCACCCAGCGTGACCCAGGACGGCGCGCGCACGGCCAAGCCGTCAGGTCCCACAGTGAAGCCGATGCTGCGCCTGCGTGCACGCTCCAGCCGATAGGCGACCACGGCATCGCCCAGGCGCAGTTCGCGGTTGGCCTGCGGATGGGCAAAGGCGGCGGCAGGCAGCACCTGTGACAGCGGGATGCTGGGCTGCATGACCGAATTCGCTATCAAATGAATAGCATCTTGCGATTTATCAACGGGCATTTGAGCCCCATTTTTGCCTGAAGAAGGCAACGCAGGCCGTGGGTCGAACAAATCCAGTGCCAGTTGCACAAAACGCTGCATGCGGCACCTGTCAGGCGGCGGCGCTGGCGTTGCTCAGCAGGTGCTCGGCAAAAGCGGCCAGATCGGCATGGATCTGAACGCCCACAGGCCAAGTGGGGGGCAAGGCCTGGCCCGGCTCCATGGCGGCCGACTCGCCCGTGCACAGCAGGTGCAACCGCGCGCCCAGGGCCGCGCCCGCGAGCAGATGCACACGGCAGTTGCCGGCCACCACCACGTCCTCGGCGTCCACCCCGTAGCGCTCGCAGATCTGCTCCAAGAGCCCGGGTTCCGGCTTGCGGCAGTGGCAGGCGTCGTCGGGCGCATGGGGGCAGAAGAACACCGCGTCGATGCGACCGCCCACCGCCGCCAGTTGCTTGTGCATCTTGGCGTGGATGGCGTTGAGCGTGGCCATGTCGAACAGCCCCCGCCCCAGGCCTGGCTGGTTGGTGGCCACCACCACATGCCATCCAGCGTGGTTGAGCCGCGCAATCGCCTCCAGCGCGCCGGGCAGCGCGGTCCAGTCGTCAGGCGACGCCACGAACGCATCGGGCTCCAGGGCATTGATCGTGCCGTCGCGGTCGAGGATGGCGATTTTCATGGCTGCATTATGGCAACACTGGACACCTCCCTCGCGCACCACCGCAATGCACGCGCTCGCTGATTCAGCGCCGCGGAATCAGTCGTTCGGCAACTGCCAACCCGTGACGTACAGCCCATGGGTACGCCCCCGCGCCCACTGGAGCTGCAGACGCTGGCCCGGCCGCCAGGTGGCGGCCTGCGGGTCGGAAATGATGGATTGCTGGGGCTGCGCCAGGCCTTCGATGCGCAGGATCAGCTCGGTGCCCCCGGTGCCGCGCAGACTGGGCGGCACGGCGCGGCTGCCCAGCACCTGGGCCTGTACCGGCGGCTGGGCCTGTAGATTCTGCAGGTTGTGCGTGCGCAGCAACAGCGCACCAGCGCCGCCCAGGCAGGCCAGCACCCAGGCGCCCAGCAGCCCTGCGCGCACCCCGCGCCCATGGCCCCGGCGCGCCAGCCACCACAGCCCCGCTGCCAGCAGCGCCACAAGCGCCAGGCCCACCAATGCTGGCAGGAACAAATCCAGCGCCGTGGCCTGCGGCGGCGGCAGCGGCGTCAGCGGCCAGGCGGCTGGCAAGGGTGCACGTTCAGCCTGCCATTGTTGCCAGGCACGCAGCGCCGCCAGCAGCGCCGGTGGACCAAACAGCAGCCAGGCCGTGCGCTGACTGCGGGCGGAATCAGTGGTCATGGGCATAAAACCAACGGCTACTCCGCACAATCACGGCCCATGAAAATGGCGCGGCCGCCCGATCAGGGCTCCCGCGCAAGGGCCGCCCCGCCGCGCAGGGAGCGTCCCCTCTCCCCCTGCCCCTCTCCCACCAGGGGACAGGGGTAATACCTCCCCTCCCCCCTCGCGGGGGAGGGGTCGGGGGAGAGGGGGCGCCGAAGGCGACAAGGGGGAGTTCTCAAGCCAGCCGCGCGAGATCCGCCACGCGGTTCATGGCAACGTGCAAGGTCTTGAGCAAGCCTTGGCGGTTCAGGCGCAAATCGAGCTGCTCGGCGTTGACCATCACGTCGTCAAAGAACGCATCCACCGGCGCGCGCAACACGGCCAGGGTTTGCAGGCTGGCGGTGTAATCGCCCGCGTCGAACTGCGCATTGGCCTCAGGCACGAAGCGCTGCAGCGCAGCGTACAGGTCTTTCTCGGCCAGCTCCTGCAGCAGGGCGGGGTTGACGTGGGCATCCACCGCACCTTCGGCCTCGGCCTTTTTCAGGATGTTGCCCACGCGCTTGTTGGCTGCCGCCAGCGCGGGGGCTTCGGGCAGTGCGGCGAAGGCACGCACCGCTGCGAGCTGCTTCTCAACCAGGGCCAGGCGCTGGGGGCGCAGGGCCAGCACGGCGTCCACTTCCTGGGCGCTGTAGCCTTGCTCGCGCAGGCTGCCGGCGAGGCGGTCATAGATGAAGTCGGCCAGCTGCGCCGTGGCGTCCTGGGTCTTGTCGCCGAACGCGGGCACGGCGCCCTTCAGCAGCGCCAGCAGGTCCAGCGGCAGGTTCTTCTCCACCAGCATGCGGATCACCCCCAGCGCATGGCGGCGCAGCGCGAACGGGTCACGGTCGCCCGTGGGCAGGTTGCCGATGCCGAACATGCCCACCAGGGTTTCGAGCTTGTCGGCCAGCGCCACGACCACACCGGCCATGTTGCGCGGCAACGCGTCGCCCGCAAAGCGCGGCTTGTAGTGGTCTTCGATGGCCTGGGCCACCGTCTCGCCCAGACCGTCGTTGAGGGCGTAGTAGCCGCCCATGATGCCCTGCAGCTCAGGGAACTCGCCCACCATGTCGGTCACGAGGTCGGTCTTGGCCAGTTGCGCGGCCAGGTCGGCGTCCTGTACCAGTTGCGCATCGCCCAGCTGCTGCGCGATGGCCTTGGCGATGGCGCGCACGCGCTCCACACGCTCGCCCTGCGTGCCCAGTTTGTTGTGATAGACCACCTTGGCCAGGCTGTCCACGCGCGAGGCCAATGTCTTTTTGCGGTCCTGGTCAAAGAAGAACTTGGCATCGGCCAGGCGCGGGCGCACCACGCGCTCGTTGCCGCCAATGACGAAGCAAGGGTCTTCGGGGCAGATGTTGCTCACCACCAGGAACTTGTGGGTCAGCTTGCCTGCCGCATCGAGCAGCGGAAAGTATTTCTGGTTGGCCTTCATCGTGAGGATGAGGCATTCCTGCGGTACGTCCAGGAACTGCTCCTCGAACGCGCAGACCAGCACATTGGGGCGCTCGACCAGTGCCGTCACCTCGTCGAGCAGGGCGTCATCCTCGATGGGGCGCACGCCACCACCCAGGCGCGCCGCAGCGGCTGCGAGCTGGCGGGCGATCTCGGCCTTGCGCTCGACAAAGCTGGCGATCACGGCGCCGTCACGCGCCAGGGTCTCTGCGTACTGGTCGGCGTGGGCAATCTCCACCACAGGCTTGGCCGCCTCGAAGCGGTGGCCCTGGGTGGTGCGCCCTGCCGTCAGGCCCAGCGCCTTGACCGGCACCACCGTGCTGCCATGCAGGGCCACCAGGCCATGCGCGGGACGCACGAAATGCACGCTGCTCCAGCCGGGCAGCTCGCAATCCGTCTCCAGCTGGTAGCTCATGACCTTGGGGATGGGCAGCTTGGCAATGGCTTCGTCCAGCGCTTTTTGCAGGCCGGTGTCCAGCGTGGCGCCGCTGACCAGGCTGTCATAGAACAAGGCTTCAGCCTTGCCATCGGGCGCGCGCTGCAGGCGGGCCACTGCGGCGGCGGGGTCGGACAGATCGGCGCCCAGGGCCTGCAGCTTTTTCAGCAACGCGGGCGTGGGCTGGCCCTCGGGCGTCAGGCCCACGGCCACGGGCATGAGTTTTTGGCGCACGGCCTTGTCTTCGGCCTTGAGCCAGACATGGCGCACATGCGCGGCCAAGCGGCGCGGCGACGCGTAGGCGGTGACGCCCGAGTCGTCGCCCGTCAGGCCCTGGGCCTGGAGCTGGTCGAACAGCACGCCGGCAAAGGCGTCGCCCAACTTTTGCAATGCCTTGGGGGGCAGTTCTTCGACAAACAGTTCTACGAGAAGGTTTTGCGTGGTCATGTGATCGACTCTATTCCGTTATCCGTTGGGCATTCGCTACGCCAGAGATGCCTGAAACAGGCGCGGCCCATGCGCAGGCAGCCGCGCAAGGGCCGCCCCGCAGCGCAGGCTGCGTCCACCTGCCCGCATTGCGCAGCAATGCGAGAGCGGGGGGAAGTCGCGAAGCGGCTCAGGGGGGTGTCTCACTTCAGGCGGTCTTCTTGGGCATGTTTGCCACCCATTCGCGCGGAGCCATGGGGAAGCCCAGGCGTTCGCGGCTGTCGTAGTAGCTTTGGGCCACGGCACGGGCCAGGTTGCGGATGCGGCCGATGTAGGCGGCACGCTCGGTCACCGAAATGGCACCGCGCGCATCCAGCAGGTTGAAGCTGTGCGCCGCCTTGAGGACTTGCTCGTACGCGGGCAGCGCGAGTTGCTGCTCCATCAGGTACTTGGCCTGCTTTTCGTGGGCGTTGAAAGCGGTGAACAGGAAATCGGCGTCGGAGTGCTCGAAGTTGTAGGTGGACTGCTCGACCTCGTTCTGGTGGTACACATCGCCGTACTTAAGCGTGTCGGTCCACTGCAGGTTATAGACGTTGTCCACGCCCTGGAGGTACATGGCCAGGCGCTCCAGGCCGTAGGTGATCTCGCCCGTGATGGGCTTGCAGTCGATACCGCCCACCTGCTGGAAGTAGGTGAACTGCGTCACCTCCATGCCGTTGAGCCAGACTTCCCAGCCCAGGCCCCAGGCGCCCAGCGTGGGGTTTTCCCAGTCGTCCTCGACGAAGCGGATGTCGTTCTTCTTGAGGTCAAAGCCCAGCGCTTCCAGGCTGCCCAGGTACAGCTCCAGGATGTTGGAGGGCGCGGGCTTCAAGACCACCTGGTACTGGTAGTAGTGCTGCAGGCGGTTGGGGTTCTCGCCGTAGCGGCCGTCCTTGGGGCGGCGGCTGGGCTGCACGTAAGCGGCCTTCCAGGGCTCGGGGCCGATGGCGCGCAGGAAGGTGGCGGTGTGCGAGGTGCCCGCGCCCACTTCCATGTCGTAGGGCTGCAGGAGCGCGCAGCCCTGGGCGTCCCAATAGGACTGCAGCTTCAGGATGATTTGCTGGAAGGTCAACATGAGGTTCGGGGCACTGGCAAGGCCAGAGCCGGGCAATGAGGAAGGTGAAACAACAACGGGATCTCGCCGAAGCCCAGGCGCGCCACCCTCCAGGAAGGAGGTCGCGTGGCGCCAGGGCCAAACCAGTGATTTTACGGCGCCCCGCCAAGAACAAAGGCCGGGGCCCTTGTGGAGCCCCGGCCTTGGCCACCGGTGTCGCATGCGGATCGCAGAGGCAAACGATGGGCGCGCCTCCAGAAGATCAGTATTCCCAGAAGATTCGCTGCAATTCCTTGCTGTCCTGGGTCTTGGTCAATGCCACCATGGCCAGGATGCGGGCCTTTTGCGGGCGCAGGTCATGCGCCACCACCCAGTCGTATTTGTCGTCGGGCTGCTCGGCATTGCGCAGCACAAAGCCATCGGGCACGCGGGCCGAGCGGACGATCTGCACACCCTGGCTGCGCAGGGCCTTGAGCGATTCCACCGCCTGCGCAGCCACCGAGCCATTGCCCGTGCCGGCGTGGATCAGCGCCTTGACGCCCACCTTGCCATAGGCTTCGATGCCTGTGGTGTTCATGTTGCCGTAGCCGTACACAATGTCCACTGCGGGCAGGGTCTTGATGTCATCGATGTTGAATTCGGACTGCGTGGTGTGCCGCTTGACCGGCGCGCGGAACCAGTAGTTCTTGCCCTCCACCACCATGCCCAGCGGCCCCCACTGGCTCTTGAAGGCCTCGGTCTTGATGTTGATGTGCTTGTGCACATCGCGGCCACTCTGGATCTCGTCGTTCATGGTCACCAGCACGCCTTTGCCCGCAGCGTCCTTGCTGGCGGCCACGCTGACGGCGTCATACAGATTCAACGCACCATCGGCCGACAGGGCCGTGCCAGGACGCATGGAGCCCACCACCACGATGGGCTTGTTCGTGCGCACCGTGAGGTTCAGGAAGTACGCGGTTTCTTCCAGCGTGTCGGTACCGTGGGTGATGACGATGCCGTCCACGTCGGCCTGCTTGGACAAGGCGGAAACACGCTGACCCAGCTTGAGCAGGTGCTCGTTGGTAAAGCTCTCCGACGCAATCTGGAACACCTGCTCCCCCGACACCTTGGCCACATTGGACAGCTCTGGCAGCCCTGCCAGCAGTTTGTCCACCGGCACCTTGGCAGCAGCATAGGTGGCGCTGTTGGCCGCCGATGCACCGGCCCCGGCGATGGTGCCGCCGGTGGCCAGTACCACCACATGGGGTTTGGCCGCCTGTGCCAGTGCCACGGTGGACAGCGCGGAAAGCACCACCCCCGCAAACCAGCGGCGGGTGATGAAGGAAGGTGTCAATAACTTGTGCATGAAGTTGTCTCCGAAGGGTTCTTCTGGTACCACCACTTGCTGTGGTGCACTCCCCCTTCCGGCTGGGCCGGAGCTTGGGGGGTGATCCATCGTATGAGAAATCAAAGCACAACCAAATGGAATAATTACCTTTACCTTATGAATCCAATTCACACCACATCAGCATGAATCTGCGCCAGATCGAAGTCTTTCAGGCGGTGCTGCAGACGGGCAGCATGAGCGCTGCCGCGCGCTTGCTGTGCATCACCCCCTCCGCCGTCAGCAAGGCCGTTGCGCACGCAGAGCTCCAACTGGGATACCGGTTGTTCGATCGCACCCCGGCAGGCCTCACGCCCACACCGGAAGCGCAGGTGCTGGCCGTGGAGTCCGGCAACATCCACCGTCAACTGGATGCCCTGCAACGCACAGCACGCAACCTGGCCACGGCAGAGCAAGGAGAGGTGCGGTTGGCGGCGATTCCATCCATCAGCCACGAATTCCTGCCCACCCTGCTGTGCCGGCATGCCCAGCAGCACCCCCAGGTGGGCGTGGAGGTGCGCACCATCCACCAGGACCAGATGACCCAGGCGCTGCTTACGCGCGGGGTGGACTTTGGCTTGGGCTTTTTTGAACACCCGCACCCCCAGATCCACAGCGACCTGCTGGTCAGCGGCCGCCTCTCGCTGGCTGTGGCACGCAGCCTGTGGGAAAGCGCTCCCCGCGCGGCCAGCATGGCTGCGCGGCTGGCTCAGGTGCCGGTCATCCGACTGGTGGGCGATGACCCCATGCGCCGTTCGATCGATGACACAGCACGGCGCCTGGGCTCTCCCAGCACCCCAGGCATTCAGGTGCAGACCTCGCGTCTGGCGCTGGAGCTGGTGCGTCTGGGCATGGGCTGGACGGTGGTGGACTTCCTCACCGCCACCCGGCTCGACCCGGCCCAGATGGTGGCCATGGAACTGCCCGATTTACCGCCCATGTCGCTCTACAGCTACCATGCCAGCGCCCATCCGCCGGGGCTTCATGCGACACGCATGCTCACCATGCTGCCGGGTCTGCTGCACGCAGCGCTGTCACCCCACACACGCAAATGACGTAAAAAAACCCGCCCCCACAGTTGCAGAGGCGGGCAGACTGGCTCAAGCCAGCGGGGGGATCAGGCGCCCTGCCAGCGACGCAGCACCAGGCTGGCGTTGGTGCCGCCAAAGCCAAAGCTGTTGGACAGCACGGTATTCAGAATGGCGTCGCGCGTGCGGGTGACCAGCGGCATGCCGCCCAGCAACGGGTCGGGGGTTTCGACGTTGACCGAACCGGCGATGAACTGCTTGCCCAGCATGATGAGGCAGTAGATGGCCTCCTGCACGCCCGTGGCGCCCAGCGAGTGGCCGGTGAGCGATTTGGTGGACGAGAACGGCGGCACCTGGTCGCCGAACACGGCCTGCATGGCGCGCACTTCCTGCATGTCGCCCACGGGGGTGGAAGTGCCATGGGTGTTGATGTAGTCGATGGGCGCATCCAGCCCTTCCATGGCCTGCTTCATGCAGGCCATGGCGCCGTCGCCCGAGGGGGCCACCATGTCTTCACCGTCGCTGGTGGCGCCAAAGCCCACCACTTCGGCCAGGATGGTGGCGCCGCGCGCCTGGGCGTGCTCCAGGCTCTCCAGCACCACGGCGCCGCCGCCACCGGCGATGACGAAGCCGTCGCGGTTGGCGTCGTAGGCGCGCGCAGCCTTCTCGGGTGTGGCGTTGTACTTGCTGGACATGGCGCCCATGCCGTCGAACAGCAGGGCCATGCCCCAGGACAGTTCCTCGCCGCCACCGGCGAACATCACGTCCTGCATCCCCCAGGCGATTTGCTGCGCCGCCGCGCCGATGCAGTGCGCCGAGGTGGAGCAGGCCGAGGTGATGGAGTAGTTGATGCCCTTGACCTTGAAGTTGGTGGCCAGGCATGCCGACACGGTGCTGCTCATGCAGCGCGTGACCTGGTACGGGCCCACGCGGCGGATGCCTTTTTCACGCAGTGTATCGGCCGCCTCGATTTGGTTGGCGGGCGAACCGCCCCCCGAGCCCATGATGAGGCCGGTGCGCGGGTGGCTGACTTGCTCGGGCGTCAGACCTGCCTGCTTGATCGCGTCTTCGAGCGCAATCTGCGCGTAGGCTGCGGCATCGCCCATGAAGCGCAATTGCTTGCGGTCGATGCGCGCCTCGATGTCGATCTCGGGCACGCCCGCGACCTGGCTGCGCAGTCCCAGTTCGGTGAACTTCTCCACGGCCTTGATGCCGCTCGTGCCCGCGCGCAACGAGGCCTCCACCGTGGCCCAATCGTTGCCAATGCACGAGACGATGCCCGCGCCCGTGATGACTACGCGCTTCTTGGTCATGCCGCTTCCTTGCTGTCGCCTTCGCGCAGAAACAGGCCCACGCGCAGGTCATTGGCTACGTAGATTTCCTTGCCGTCGGCGAGCAGGCGTGCGTCGCCGATGGCCATGTTGAGTTTGCGCTTGATGACGCGCTTGATATCGATCTCGTAGGTGACGAGCTTCACATCGGGGCCCACTTCGCCCGTGAACTTGACCTCGCCCGCGCCCAGCGCGCGGCCCCGGCCCGGCAGGCGCAGCCAGGTGAGGTAGAAGCCGATGAGCTGCCACATCGCGTCCAGCCCCAGGCAACCGGGCATGACCGGGTCCCCCTGGAAATGGCAGGCAAAGAACCACAGATCCGGCTTGACGTCCAGTTCGGCCACGATCCGGCCCAGGCCATGGGCCCCACCGTCGCTGTCGATGTGCGTGATGCGATCGAACATCAGCATGGGCGGCAAGGGCAGGCGTCCGCTGTCGGGGCCGAACAGCCGGCCTTCGCCCGAGGCGATCAGTTGGTCATAGGAAAAGGATTCGGCCATTGTCAGTCTTGCTCCGCATCGGCGGCTGGGCCGCCCTGGTTTTCATCGTGCCCGCCCCCGGGATGTCATGGCGGACCCCCATTATCCCGTATGCCTTGGGCCCTTTGGCACTCGCTTGCGCAGGGCAGCCATCATCAGCACCAACCCACCCAGAGCCCACAGCGGCCAGAGCCGCCAGCGCCCGGCCCAGTGGGCATAGGGTGTGGGCGCACCATCGCGCCCTTCCACCTGCCCCACCAGCACACCACGCTCGTGGCGTGCCAACTGGTGCATGACCACGCCCCGGTGGTCGATGATGGCCGTGGCGCCGGTGTTGGTGGCACGCACCATGGGGCGCTCGAACTCCAGCGCACGCATGCGCGCAATGGCCAGGTGCTGATCGATGGCCAGCGTGTTGCCAAACCAGCCGATGTTGCTCAGGTTCACCAGCACGGTGGGCGCTGGCCTGCCGGGCTGGACGAACAGCGCAGCCAGTTCCTCGCCAAACAGGTCCTCGTAACAGATGTGGGGCGCAAAGCGCTCCCCGCGCCAGTCGAACGTAGGCTGGACCAGCGCGCCCCGGTTGAAGTCGCCCAGCGGGATGCGCATCAGATCGGTGAACCAGCGGAACAGAGGCGGGATGAACTCGCCAAAAGGCACAAGGTGGTGTTTGTCGTAGCGGTACGCCTCGCTCTGCCCTGCGCGCAGCCCCATCACCGAGTTGGTGTAGCCCTCTTCCATGCTGCCCAGGGGCAGGCCAATGAGAGCCGCGCGCTCAGGCTGGGCAAAGTGGTCTTGCAGGCCCTGGAGGTAGCCCTCAGGCAGTTGCTGGGGCAACAGCGGCAAGGCGGTTTCGGGTGCCACGACCAGCGCCCGGTGCGGCTGCAGGAGCAGGTCGCGGTACCACTGCAAGGCCATGGGCACACCGGAGCCGGGTTCAAACTTCTCGTCCTGCGGGATGTTGCCCTGCAGCAGAACCAGGGGAACTGGCGTCTTGCGCCCCTGGATGGGGGTGTGGCACGCCTCCACGGCGCAGTGTCGATCCAGGGCGGCTGCTACGCCAATGGCACCGAGCAACAACACCAGCGCCCAGGCCCGCAGGCTGCGCAGATCGGACATGCGTACCTGCACCAGCAACATGGCCAACGCAGCCGCCACCGCGCCCACGCCGTACACACCGACCCAGCGCGCCAGCGCCGCCAGCGGCCCCTGCACATGGGCATAGCCGCCTGCGCCCCAGGGAAAGCCCGTCCACCAGACGCCACGCGCCAGCTCGGCCAACAACCAAAACGCTCCGAAAACAATAGCACTTTGCGCCCGTCCCTTGGTCGCAAAGTGCACAAAGAGCCCTGAAATCAGCGCATAGTAGCTGCCCAGAAACATTGCCAGCGCCAGCACCGCAGCCGCGGCCAGGGGCGCCGCCAGGCCCCCGTAGGTGTGCATGGAGACATAGAGCCACCAGAAGGTACCCGTGAGCCAGGCCGTGGCAAACATACCGCCCAGCAGTGCACCGCGTCGCCAGCCCTGCGAAACGCTCAGGAGCCAGGCGAGCACGGCCAACGAGGCCATCTGCAACCACCACAAGGGCTGGCCGTTGCCCGGCCACGCGAGCGACGCGGCCTGAAGCCCCCCAGCCGCGGCCGCCCACCACAGCGCCAGCCAGCGCCTGGGCTGCGCTGGCGCGTACCGTGGGGAAGTCATCCGGCAGCCGCTGCCGAATCGGGCGGCAATGGCGCCACCTTGAACCAACGCACCGCCCCGCCCTTGGTGTGCAGCACCACGAACTGCAGGCCGCACAGCGCGAGTTGCTCGCCCCGGCGCGGCACATGGCCCATTTCGTGGGCGATCAGACCGCCGATGGTGTCGAATGCTTCGTCGGCGTCACTGCCCACAACCTGCACGCCGAAAGCCTCGCTGACGCGCTCCACCGGCGTATCGCCGCTGACGCGGTAAGTGCGGTCGGCCAGCGCGAAGATGTCGCCTTCTTCCTCGGGAATATCGAATTCGTCCTCGATCTCTCCCACGATCTGTTCCAGCACATCCTCGATGGTGACCAACCCGGCCACGCGGCCGAATTCGTCGATGACCACAGCCAGGTGGTTGCGATTGCCGCGGAATTCGCGCAACAGATCGTTGAGGCCCTTGCTCTCGGGCACAAACACCGCCGGGCGCAGGAGTGCACGGATGTTTAGCTCGGGCGCGCGCTGCAGCTTGAGCAAATCCTTGGCCATGAGGATGCCGATGATGTTCTCGCGCTCACCCTGGTACACCGGAAAACGCGAATGCGCGGTGCTGATGATGAGGTGCAGCATCTCGTCATACGGCGCATCGATGTTGATCAGGTCCATGCGCGGCGCCGCCACCATCACGTCGCCCGCCGTCATGTCGGCCATGCGGATCACGCGTTCGAGCATGACGCGCGAATCGGCGCCAATCACGTCGTTGCTTTCGGCCTCGGCCAGGGTTTCAATCAGCTCTTCGGCCGAGTCGGGGCCAGGGTGGATGAACTCCACCAGTTTTTGCAGAAGCGTGCGCTTGTCTTCGCGTTCAGGCGAGCGCGCAGGGTGTGGTTCGGACACAGCCTAGGGTGCAGGACGTGCGGTAGTGGGACAGGCCCCTAGTGTAGTGCTTCACTCTGATTGGCACTTTCAGCCAGTGGCCAAGGGGTCAGCTGCTAGGCGCAGGGGCGCAGGCATAGCGGGTTACGTCAAGCCACTGCAACAACGCAGATGGCCCCTTGGCCACTGGCCCGAAGGGAGCCCCGAAAAAGCCGCCCAGCGTCGTTGCAGCGCTTGACAAGGGCAC
The DNA here is from genome assembly GCF_022760965.1 of Simplicispira sedimenti. Classification (NCBI taxonomy): domain Bacteria; kingdom Pseudomonadati; phylum Pseudomonadota; class Betaproteobacteria; order Burkholderiales; family Comamonadaceae; genus Simplicispira; species Simplicispira sedimenti. The sequence continues at coordinate 177,496 of NZ_JAKVIJ010000003.1, read as the reverse complement.
CACCATTGCCCGCGCGCTGCGCCTAGCCGGGCAGCTTTTTCGGGGCTCTGAAAGTACCAATCAGAGTGAAGCACTACACTAAGATAACGGTTTGCCATGACGGCACGGATCGTGTGCCGAGGTCCGCGTTCAGCGATCGGTGGACCCCAGCGCCTTGCGCACACCTTCGCGCACTTCATCCCCCATGCCGCGCACGCTGGCCAGGAAGGCCCAGAACTGCTTGGCCTGGCGCTTGAGTTGGTAGTCCACCTCGCCGTACTGCTGCTCGACCATTTCGGTCATGCGGGAGTCCAGATTGGGGGGCGGCAGTTGCAGAAACGCCTCTGATTCGGAGCCATCGCGCTGCACCACGGCCCCGGCATTGCTGGCGATGCGCAGCATGGCCGTGTTTTCGGTCAGCGCATGGATGAAGACCATGCGCACACCCGCGTTGCGCGCGTGCATGACGGCCCGGTCGAACAGCCGCGCCCCGTAGCCGCGCCCGCGTGCACAGCGCGCCACCGAAACACCGAACTCGGCGCAGTTCGCATGCTCGGGCAGGGGCGTATAGGCCAGGTGCGCCATCGCGATGAGTTCGAGCCGACGGTTGTAGATACCGAAGATGTCATCACGGTCAAAGTCGAGCTGATCCACATAGCGCCGGATCTGCTCGTCACTGGCCGGGTAGCCAAAGCGCAGATAGCGATCTTCCGCATCCAAAGCGAACAAATGCCTGGCGATGCGCTCGCGGTGGCTGGGCCCCAGCGAACGGATCGGCACCATCAGATGCTTGGCGGCGCCAGGCGGGCGCCCGCCCTTTCCCCGTGTCGATACGGGATCGGCAGTGTCCAAGGCGGCCTGAAGCCATTCGTTGTTTGCGGTCATGGAACCAATATAGGGGTTTTCCCTGGCAATTCCAAGACATTTTTGCTGCATTGCAACAGTTCAACACAAGCCCGAATTTAGTGCATGAAATCAATGACTTGCAAAAGAGCCCGCTTGCCCACACCAGCACAAGGTGTCGGCACGGAGACAGGTTGGGAGTCTCCGATGCGCTGCCCGTGACCCTTCACCAGGCCACGCGCGGTGTTGGCCTTTACACCGGTACCGCCGTGGTGGTCTTCACACGGTCGAGCACGAAGCTGGTCTTGCAATCCTGCACGCTGGGGTGCTTGAGCAAGGTGTCCATGATGAAGCGGCTGTAGTGCGCCATGTCGGCCACCACCACGCGCAGCAGGTAGTCCATTTCGCCGGTCAGTGAAGCGCACTCCACCACCTCGGGCCAGGTCTGCACGCTGGCGCGAAACACATCCATGGGGTTGCGCTTGTGGGTTTCGGTGTGCTTTTCCAGCCGCACATTGAGGTAGGCCGTGAGCCCCAGGCCCACCGCCTCGGGGCGCACCAGTGCCACATAGCGATCGATCACGCCGCTCTCTTCCAGGCGCTTGACACGGCGCAGCACGGCACTGGGCGACAGGCCCACCTGCTCGCCAATCACCTCGTAGGTTTCCCGGCCGTTGTGCTGCAAACAGCGCAATATAGCCCTATCCAGCTTGTCCAATGCGTCAGAAGTATTCATGACGCAATTATTACGCGCCACCCATCCACGGAGATCACTTTGCCCTTGTATCGGGTATGTCCCGATAGTGATAACCCATGGATTACCCAACAATAAATCCCACAAAAACGCACGGTCGTTCGTTTTTGTGCAATACAAAATCCACAGGAGACATTCATGACCGGTTTCATTCGCCGCGCGCTGCGCGGCCTGGCGTTCGCGTGTGCGTCCCTCGCTCTGTTGCACGGCGCCCATGCAGGCACCTACACCCAGACGCGCTACCCCATCGTGCTGGTGCACGGGCTGTTTGGCTTTGATTCGGCGCTGGGCGTCGATTACTTCTACGGCATCCCCGAAGCGCTGCGCCGCGATGGCGCCAAGGTCTATGTGGCCCAGGTGTCGGCCGCCAACAGCACCGAGGTGCGCGGCGAGCAACTGCTGGCCCAGGTGAAGAACATCCTGGCCATCACGGGTGCGTCCAAGGTCAACCTGATCGGCCACTCTCACGGCGGCCCCACCACGCGCTACGTGGCCGGTGTGGCGCCGCAGCTCGTGGCCTCGGTCACCTCGGTGGGTGGCGTGAACCGCGGCTCGCGCGTGGCCGACATCATGCGTGGTGTGGCACCTGCAGGCAGCGTCAGCGAGAGCGTGGCGAACGGTGCCGCCAAAGCCCTGGTCACCCTGATCAACCTGACCTCGGGCGGCAGCAGCCTGCCGCAAATGCCCACGGCCGCGCTGGATTCGCTCACCACGGCTGGTTCCGCCAAGTTCAACCAGCGCTTCCCCGCCGGTGTACCCACCAGCGGCTGCGGCAACGGCGCCGAACTGGTGAATGGCGTGCGCTACTACTCCTGGACCGGCACCAAGACGCTGACCAACCTGCTGGACGTGAGCGACGCCCCCCTGGCCGTGCTGGGCCTGGTGTTTGGCGAAGCCAACGACGGCCTGGTGTCTGCCTGCTCGTCGCGCCTGGGTAAACACCTGGGCGACTACTCGCAAAACCATTTGGACGAAGTCAACCAGGTGCTGGGTCTGCGCGACTGGTTCGCTACCGATCCCGTCACGGTGTACCGCCAGCAGGCCAACCGCCTGAAGAACCTGGGCCTGTGATGCACAAGGCGGTGTGGGCCGGTGGAGCAGTCGCCGCCCTGGCCGGTGCGGGCGCACTGTGGTGGTTTCTGGGCGGGGACACCTCGCCCACCGACACCGCACCGCCCGCCGCCCAGGGCCAGGGGCCTGCACAGGCCCTGGCCCGCGCAGCCCCACCGCCCCACCCCCTCGGCCAAGGACGCACAACCCCAGGCGCAGCGGGCAACGACCCGCTGCTGACCCCAGGCCTGCGGGACGCCATCGAGGCCATGTTGCACGACGCCGGCGAAGCCGGCAGCCCCGATGCGTTGAAGCTGCGGCTGGAGGCGCTGGTCGGCCAGCACTTTGCGCCAGAGCTGACCACCCGCGCCCTGGCCCTGGCGCGGCGTTATGTGGACTACCGGGTGGCGCTGGGACAACTGCGTCCCCCCGCCGATCCGCTGGACCCCCATGCCATGCGACAGGCGCTGGAGCAGCGCCAGAAGCTGCGCCTGCAGCACTTCGACGGCGACGAGTACGAGGCCTTGTTCGGCCAGCAACAACTGCTGGACCAGGCCCTTCTGGCCCGCTTGGAGATCGAGCGCAACACCGCGCTGAGTGCCGAGGAGAAGCGCAAGGCCCTGGCCGAGACCGAAGCCCAGTTGCCCGCCCCGCTGCGCGCGCAGCGCAGCGAATCTGTGGCCCATGTCGGCGCCGCCCAGCAAACCGCCGCCTTCAACGCCCAGGGGGCGGACGATGCCACCCGCTTTGCCCAGCGCAGCGCCACCTACGGCGCCGAGGCCGCAGAGCGCCTGGCACGCCTGGACCGCGAAGAGCGCGACTGGAACGCCCGGCTGGACCAATACCAACAAGCGCGCAGCGCCGGGCAGGATGCCGCCCGCCTGGATCAACTGCGTCAGACCCTGTTCACCCCCGAAGAACAGCTGCGCCTGGAAGGCGCCCTGGGCCTGCGCAGCCCTGCGCAAAACCGCTGATACAGCACCCGTTTTGCGCACATGGATTTGATGTGACGCAAAATTCCTGCAAACACCTTGTTTTATGAGGCCCATTTCGCGCGAACACTGATCTCCCTGGCGCCTACAGTGCATGACTCAGAGGCTGAAAGTTTTTTGCCCGTGCCCGAAAGGCGCGTCAAAGCGCCGCTGATCGAGGCGCAAAGCGCAGCCATAACGCGGGCTATGGCGAGCATTTGCAACGACGAGCAGGGGTGTTTTGGCGTGCAAGGCGGGCATTGGCAAAAGACTCTCAGCCTCTCAGGTCAAGCAACTACGGAGACACCATGAACGCTGCACTGCCGGAAACGGCCACCGCCCCCCAAGACGCCTGGGACAACCCCATGGGCACCGACGGCTTCGAATTCATCGAGTACGCCGCACCCGATCCAGCCGCACTGGGACGCAGCTTTCAGGCCATGGGCTTCCAACCCGTGGCACGGCACCGCCACAAGAACGTGCTGCTGTACCGCCAGGGGAGCATCAACTTCATCGTCAACGCCGAGCCCGACAGCTTTGCCCAGCGCTTTGCGCGCCTGCACGGGCCCAGCGTCTGCGCCATTGCCTTTCGCGTGCACGACGCCAAGGCCGCCTACGAGCGCGCCATCTCGCTGGGCGCCTGGGGCTATGCCGGCAAGGCGGGCCCTGGCGAACTGAACATCCCGGCCATCAAGGGCATTGGCGACAGCCTGATCTATTTTGTGGACCGCTGGCGCGGCAAGGGCGGCGCACAGCCCGGCGACATCGGCAACATCGGCTTTTATGACGTGGACTTCGAGCCCCTGCCGGGCGTGAGCGCGCAAGAAGCGCTCAACCCCGTGGGCCATGGCTTGACCTACATCGACCACCTCACGCACAACGTGCACCGCGGCCGCATGGCCGAGTGGGCCGACTTTTACGAACGCCTGTTCAACTTCCGCGAGATCCGTTACTTCGACATTGAAGGCCAGGTCACGGGCGTCAAAAGCAAAGCCATGACCAGCCCCTGCGGCAAGATCCGCATCCCGATCAACGAGGAAGGCAAGGACAAGCCGGGCCAGATCCAGGAATACCTGGACATGTACAAAGGCGAGGGTATCCAGCACATCGCCATGGGCTCAGATGACCTCTACGCCACCGTGGACAAGCTGCGCGCCAGCGGCGTGCGCCTGCTCGACACGCCCGACACCTACTACGAGCTCGTGGAAAAGCGCATCCCCGGCCACGGCGAGCCGCTCGCCGCATTGCGTGACCGCAAGATCCTGATCGACGGCAAGAAGGACGCACTGCTGCTTCAGATCTTCAGCGAGAACCAGCTCGGCCCCATCTTCTTCGAGTTCATCCAGCGCAAGGGTGACGAAGGCTTTGGCAACGGCAACTTCAAGGCCTTGTTCGAGTCCATCGAGCTGGACCAGATCCGGCGCGGCGTACTCAAGGCTCCGGGCCAGGCCTGAGCGGACTGCCCCCGACACAGGCCGCCACCGAAGCGGCCTGTACGCACCATGACAAAAAACCAGGAGACACACCATGGCCGCCGAACCCGTCGTCTATGGAGCGAGCGAGCGCCCCCCGCGGGGTGACTACGCCCGCGCCCGCCCCGACTACACCTGCACCCAGGACTGGAACGCCTATACCGCGCAGGACCACGACACCTACCGCCGCCTGTACGAACGCCAGAGCGCACAGCTGCCCGGACTGGCCTGCGATGCCTTCATCGCCGCCCTGCCCCGGCTGGGCGCGCGCGAGCGCATTCCGCGGCTGGACGACATCAGCGAGCACCTGCACCGCGCCACCGGCTGGGAGCTGGTGGCCGTGCCCGGCCTGATCCCCGAGGTGCCCTTCTTCACCCTGCTGGCCCACCGCAAGTTCCCGGTCACCGACTGGATTCGCACCCCCGAGGAGTTCAACTACATCGTCGAGCCCGACATCTTCCACGACCTGTTCGGCCATGTGCCGCTGCTGTTCGACCCGGTGTTTGCCGACTACGTGCAGCGCTATGGCGAAGGGGGGCTCAAGGCCGAGCGCCTGGGCGCGTGCGAGATGCTCTCGCGGCTGTACTGGTACACCATCGAGTTCGGTCTGATCCGCCAGCCCGAGGGGCTGCGCGCGTATGGCGCAGGCATCCTCAGTTCGGCCGGCGAACTGCGCTACGCCGTGCAAAGCCCCGAGCCACAGCGCCTGCCGCTGCGGCTGGAGCGCACCATGCGCACGCGCTACAAGATCGACAGCTTCCAGCAGACCTACTTCGTCATCGACAGCTTCGAGCAGTTGTTTGCCATGACCGACCCGGACTTCGGCCCGATGTACGAGCGCCTGCGCAAGCAACCCGAACTGGCAGCCAATGCGCGCGATCCGGACGATGGCGACAACGCCACGGACGCCGAAAGCTACCCCGGTTTTCGCTGCATGCTGGAGCGCTGAACGCCCTCAATTCGCCTGCGCCATTTCTTCCAGGCATTCAGCCATCACCTGTTCATCACAGGCCATTTCCACATGCGCCAGGCCCGCCACGAAGCGCTGGCGGGCGCCGGGCAACGCCGCCGTGCGTGCCGGGAAAACGATGTTGTCGCAGTTGGAATACCAGCAGGTGAACAGGTGGGCGCGGGTGAGGGGTTCGTCAAGCTGTAGTTGCTGCAGCCACGGGCTGGCCTGTTGCATCTGGCGCCCGTTGGTAGCCTGGCTCCAGCGGCCCAGCCAGGTGCCGCCGTGCGGCGTGCCCAAGGTGATGACCCGGTGCACCCGCGCATCGGCAGAAAACGCCCGCAACCAGGCCCGCGTGGCCAGGCCACCCATGCTGTGCGCCACGATCACGGGCGGCAGGCCGGTGGCCTGCGTCACACGGCGCACCGCATCGTCCACCGTGGAGGCATAGGCATCGATGGAGCCGAACACTGGCTCCAGATTCACCGCCACGTAGGCATGTCCGCGCGACCGCAGCAGCGGCATCCAGGACAGCCACAGCCCACGGTTGCACAAAAAGCCGTGCACCAGCACCACGCCACGATGGCCGGTGGGGGCATCGGGCAGCCAGTCGGGCACGCTGGTGCTGCGCAGTGGCTGGCGCCAGCCAAACACCACCAGCGCCCAGCGCGCCTCGGCCACGGCCGCCCGCAACACCTGCGCCAGCGTGGCCCGGGGCGCCACATCAGCCTGGTTGACGGCATGCATCAGCACAAAGGGCAGGCCCAGGCCCAGCACATACATCCCCGCAAAAACACCCATTCCTGCCCAGGCCAGATCCAGCCCCTGGGGCAGCGCCCAGGCCCACCAGGCCGCCAGGGATAGCACCAGAAACACCAGCGCCAGCAATTGCATGCGCGCGATCATGGTGCACCTGCAGCGAAGTGAAGAGAGGGAAGACTATTCATGCGGGCTTTCGAGGTGGCGCAAGGGGGGAAACGCCGTTTTTCGGTGTAATGGTGAAAGCATAGACCATCCCCTCCAGCCATGGACGCTGCCGACACCATCCGCCACAGCCTTGCCGACGTGACCGCGCTGCGCGTGCAGCAGCAGGCCGACCCATCGCTGGCCCAGGCCGTACTGGCCGTCAAGCAATGGCAGTCGCGCCGCTTCGCTGGCACCTATGCCGACCTGATGGCCGACCCCCTGTACCAGGGTGCCACGCGATTTTTCCTGGAGGAGCTGTACAGCCCCGGCGACTACAGCGAGCGCGACACGCAATTCGGTCGCATCGCGGGCACCTTGCAGACGGTGTTTCCGCAGGCGGTGGTGCAGACCGCCACCGACCTGGCGCTACTGCACATGCAAACCGAGCGGCTGGACCACGCCATGGGGCTGGCCTGGGTGCACCTGCCCCCCACCCCCGCCGACGCCGCCCGCTACGTGGCCGCCTGGCGCGGCGTGGGCGAGCGCGCCGAGCGCGAACAACAACTGGCCAGCGTGATGAAGCTGGGCCAAGACCTCACCCGCTTCACGCGCATGCCCGGCCTGCGCATGATGCTGCGCATGATGCGCAAACCCGCCCAGGCCGCCGGCCTGGGGGCCTTGCAGCATTTTCTGGAAACGGGGTTTGACACCTTTGGCGAGATGGCGCGCAGGCGCGGTGCGGTGGAGCACTTTCTGAGCACCGTGCACGAGCGCGAAGCCACGTTGATGCAGGCGCTGTTCGACGGCGACCCTGTCGCCTGCGGGACGCAATTGGAGGCCACCCTAGGACTTGCCCGGTAGCCCTTGCGCACTGCAACACAGAGAATGAGGCCTCCTTTTTTCCCCATCCTGACTGCAGAACAACGCATGGACAAGATCTGGCTCAAGAACTACCCCGCGGGCGTACCGCACGACGTGGACCCCGATCAGTACCGCTCGGCCGCGCACCTGCTGGAAGAGGCGATGCGCAAGCATGCCGCCAGCCCCTTCTCGGTGTGCATGGAACGCTGGATGAGCTACGGCGAGCTGGACCGCCATTCCGCCGCCCTCGGCGCCTGGCTGCAGGGCCAGGGGCTGGAGCCAGGCGCGCGCGTGGCCATCATGCTGCCCAACGTGCCGCAGTTCGCCGTGACCATGGCCGCCGTGCTGCGCGCGGGCTACACCTGTGTGAACGTCAACCCGCTCTACACCGCACGCGAACTGGAGCACCAACTCAAGGACTCTGGCGCCACGGCCATCGTCATCCTGGAGAACTTCGCCCACACGCTGGCCGAGGTCATCGACCACACCAACGTCAAGCATGTGGTCATGGCCTCCATGGGCGACATGTTGGGCTTCTGGTACGGCCAGTGGATCACCTTCGCCGTGCGCCACCTGGCCAAGATGGTGCCCGCCTATGAGCTTCCGCTCACCGGCGGCCGCCAGGTCACCAGCTTCAAAAAGGCGCTGGCGATGGGCGCGCGCCGCACGCTGCAACCCAGCCAGGCCAACCACGACTCCATTGCCTTCCTGCAGTACACGGGCGGCACCACGGGCCTGTCGAAAGGCGCGGTGCTGACCCACCGCAACATCATTGCCGCCACGCTGCAAGCCGAGGCCTGGTTCACGCCGGCGCTCGCCAAAATTGGCGACCTGAGCAAGGCCAACAGCATTGCCGCGCTGCCGCTGTACCACATCTTCGCGCTCACGCTGTGCCTGCTGGCCATCCGCCAGGGTTCGCGCCTGACGCTGATCCCCAACCCGCGCGACATTCCGAAGTTCGTCGAGGTGCTCAAGAAACGCCCCTTCCACATGCTGCCCGCCGTGAACACGCTGTTCAACGCCCTGCTGCAGAACCCACAGTTCCGCACGCTCGACTTCTCGCACCTGTGCGTGTCACAGGCCGGCGGCATGGCGGCGTCCGAGGGCACGGCCAAACAGTGGCAGAAGGTCACGGGCAGCACCATGATCGAGGGCTGGGGCATGAGCGAGACCTGCGCCATCGGCACCAACAACCCGGTCAACAACACCACCTTCACCGGCACCATCGGCCTGCCGCTGCCGGGCATCGAGATCGCCATCAAGGACGATGACGGCAACAGCCTGCCCCAGGGCGCCTCAGGCGAGATCTGCATCCGTGGCCCCAACGTCATGCCGGGCTACTACAACCAGCCCGAGGAGAACGCCAAGGCCTTCACGCCCGACGGCTTCATGCGCACGGGCGACATCGGTATCATGGACGCCGAGGGCTACACGCGCATCATCGACCGCAAGAAGGACATGATCCTGGTCAGCGGCTTCAACGTCTTCCCCAACGAGATCGAGAACGTCATCTCCACCTGCCCCGGCGTGCTCGAATGCGCCGCCGTCGGCATCCCCGACGAGAAGTCGGGCGAGGCCGTCAAGGTGTTCGTGGTGCGCAGCGACCCCTCGCTCGAAGAAAGCGACGTGGAACGCTTCTGCCACGAGAACCTCACCGGCTACAAACGGCCCAAGTACATCGAGTTCCGCGAAGACCTGCCCAAGACCAACGTGGGCAAGATCCTGCGCCGCGAGTTAAGGACAACCCCCTGAGCGGCTGCGCCGCTTCCCCCTTCTCTTGCAGCGCTGCGCGCTGCGGAAGGGGGACACCGCCAGCGCGGCGGGGCGGCCCTTGCGCGGCGGTCGCTGGGCTGGGCCGCGCGCATGGCAACCACCACGGGCAGCAAATTCTCATTGGATAGCTTATGACGCAACATCCATCGGCCCTTCCGCCCGAAGTCACTGTTTTTGAACGCGGCTGGCTGTCGTCGAACAACATCCTGTTCACCGGACAGCATTCGGGCGCCGCGCTGGTGGACACGGGCTACTGCACGCACAGCGCGCAGACGCTGGCGCTGGTGCAGTCCGCGCTGGGCGGACGGCCGCTGGAGCGCATCCTCAACACCCACCTGCACAGCGACCACTGCGGCGGCAACGCCGCGCTGCAGCAGGCCTGGCCGCAGGTGCACACCGCCATCCCGCCCGGCCAGGCAGCGCATGTGCGCCACTGGGACCCCTACGCCCTGAGCTACACGCCCACGGGCCAGGAATGCCCGCAGTTCCGCTGCGACGCCCTGCTGCAACCCGGCACCGAGGAGCTGCTGGGCGACCGCCCCTGGCAGGTGCATGCCGCGCCGGGGCACGACCCGCACTCCATCGTGCTGTTCGAGCCGCAGGACCGCACCCTCATCTCGGCCGATGCACTGTGGGAGAACGGCTTCGGCGTGGTCTTCCCCGAGCTCGATGGTGCCGACGCCTTCGAGGAAGTGGCACGCACGCTCGACCTGATCGAGCACCTGGCTCCGCGCACCGTGATCCCCGGCCACGGCCCGGTGTTCCACGATGCCCCGCGCGCCCTGGGCGTGGCACGCAGGCGCCTCGACGGCTTCGCCAGCAACCCCGGCAAGCACGCGCTCTATGCCGCCAAGGTGTTGCTCAAGTACAAGCTGCTGGAATGGCAGCGCATCAGCCTGCCCGACCTGCGCGCCTGGACCGACGCCACGCCCTACTTCGGCACCATGCACCAGCGGCATTTCGGCGACCGCGGCCAGGCCGAGTGGCTGGAGGGGCTGATGGACGAACTGGTGCGCTCGGGGGCGGCGCGGCGCGAGGGGGATGTGCTGGTGAATATTTGAGGTGTTTTTGGCCTCTGGCGCTTATCTGATAAGCGCAAACAGCTATATTTTTTATAGCAATCATCATGTAATTGCATTCGGCAGCTGGCCGGGTCTCGCCCCGGCGGGCGACTCACTTTCTTTCGCTTCGCCGAAAGAAAGTAAGCAAAGAAAGGGCGACCCTGCCGCCCGTGACCCCCACGCTGCGCGCGGGGGCAACCTGCGATGCTCGTTCGCGGGGCATGCTGCGGAACTCACTGCGCGCCTGCGGCGCTCCGTTCGAACAACCGCAGCAAGTCAGACCACAAAGGCGTGTGTCCTGCGGCACACGCCCGCCCCGCGCTCTGCGCTTCTCGGCACGTGCAGAAGGGCTTGGTAGGTTTCGGGCCATCGCGGCGCTCGGCCCCCAGGGTCGCAGGCGCTGCGCGCCGCGCAAGCCGGGCCGAGCGCAGCGATGGCCCGTGTGGATTGCGGCCTTCAAACCCCTTCTGGCTGCGCCTGCGGCGGGGCGCTTGCGGGGTGGGCATGCGCGTCGCAGCGCGCATGCTTCGTCCACTGACTCGCCGGGGTTGTCCGAACGGAGCTGCGCAGCAGCGCAGTGAGTTCCACGGCGCACCCCGCAAGCGCCCCTACGCAGGTTTGCCCCTTCGCACAGCGCAGGGGTCGCAGACAGTGGGTCGCCTTTCTTTTGGGTACTTTTCTTTGGCGAAGCAAAGAAAAGTACCTCGCCCCCCGGGGCGAGACCCGGCCAGCCACCCTCAAAAACAGCCCCCAAGAACCATCAAGGCAGTTCCTTGTTCACCTCCGGCTCCGCAACCCCCCGCGGCCCCACCGTCCCCAGCCGCGCCTTGAGCGACTGCGGCTGCCCCGTGATCAGCGCCGCGTAGTTGGTGGTGTTGGCCAGCACCTTCTTCACGTAGTCACGCGTTTCGCTGAACGGGATGTTCTCGGCCCAGATGGCAGCGTCCAGCACGGTGCCGTTGCGCCACACCCGTGGGCGGCCGGGCCCCGCGTTGTAGGCGGCAGCGGCCATGGGCATAGAGCCGCCGAAGTCGTCCAGCGCCAGCTTGAGGTAGGCCGTGCCGATGGCGATGTTGGTGTCGCGGTCGGTGATCTGCTCGGCACGGAAGTCCGTCAGCCCGATGCGCTTGGCCGTCCAGCGTGCGGTGGCGGGCATCACCTGCATGAGACCCGAGGCACCCACGTGCGAGCGGGCGTCCATGATGAAGCGGCTTTCCTGCCGGATCAGGCCATAGACGTAGGCCGGGTCGAGTCCGATGGACTTGGCACGCTCCACCACCGCGTCGCGGAAGGGCATGGGGAAGCGCTGCACCATGTCGATGGTGCCGCGCGTGCGTTCGCTGGTGTTGATGCAGCGGTCCCACACCTCGCGCTGGCAGGCAAAGTCGGCGGAGGCCAGCAGTTCGCGGTCGTTCATGCCGCCGGGGCGGTGCAGGTTGGTGGTGTAGTTCCACTCGCGCACGCCCTCGCCACGCAGGCCGATGAGGATGGCGTACAGCCCCCGGTTGAGGCCGGGGTTGGCGCGCGCGGCGGCTTTCTCTTCCTCGGTCAGCGGTGCGGGTGCGGGGGGCAGCGTCACGCGCTGGCCCAGTTCTTCCAGCGCCAGTTGTTCGTAAAAGCCGCGTGTACCGGCAATGCCTTCGAGCAGGCGCTGGGCCTGGGCGCGCTCATGGTCGTTGGGGCGGCCGGCCAGCAGCGCGCGGGCCTTCCAGTACACCCAGGTGGCGTCCTGGCGCTGTTCCTCGCCCATGGCGTCGATGGCATGGCGCACCTCCCTCCACTGCCCGGCGCGCAGGGCGGCACGCACCTTCCAGGCCAGGAGGTCGTCGTTCAGGTCCGTATCGCGCGATACGTTGGCGTAATAGCCCATGGCACTGGGCGAGAGCTTTTGCGCCGCCACCTTGCCCATCACGCCCCAGGCCCAGTTGCGTTCTTCGGGCGACAGGTGCACGCCCCACTTGGCATCCAGCTGCGACGCGGCGGATTCGATATCGCTGCCCGCCAGCTTGATGAGGGCCAGCAAGACCAGCTCCTGCCGCATCCGCCCGCGGGCCGTGGAGTGTGCGCGCAGGAACTTGCTGGGCGCGTCCAGGGCCTCGCGCAATGTGGGCAGCGCATCGGGCGCCACGATTTCCACCGCCTTGCGCGCCACACCGGGGCGGTTGGCTTCCACCGCCAGGCGTGCCTTGCGCCACACATCCAACGCACTGAGCTTGCGCGCCGCCAGCAGCTCAGCCGCAGCGTGGGCGCAGCCGTCATCGGCGTCGCGCTGGCTGTGCCATAGGCGGCGTACCTCATCCCCCACGTTGGGGCTGGCAGTGCCCTTGATGTCTTCGATCAGCAGCGCGTAGCAGCGCACCTCCTTGTCGTCCTGCATGCGGTACTGGGCGTGGTGCTCGGCAAACTGCGCCCAATCGCGGCGCTGGCCCAGCAATTGCAACCAGTCGTTGCGCAGGCGGTCTTCGTGGTAAGTGCCCGCCCAGCGCTGCAGAAAGCCCTGCACTTCCTGTGCCGAGGCGTCGTTCAGCCGGGCCTTGAGCTCCCAGTAGGCCGCCCAGGGCTCCAGCGCATGGCCCTTGGCCTGGGGAAGGAGCTGTTCGAGCCTTTTGCGGTCGCCCTTGCGAAAAGCCTGCTGCATGTCCAGCAGCACCTGGTCCCCCTTGGGCTGGGCCAAAACAGGGGCCGTGGGCGTAGCCAGCAGCGCACAGGCCACCAGCGGTGTCAGAATCTTCGATAAATACATTCGGGGAATTATGTGATGGACAAAGCAGCCCTGCGGCGCACTCTGGTGGAACAACGCCTGAACCTGCCCGATCGCCTACAGCGCGCCGACCTATTGCAACAGGTCATGCGCATCTGGCTCGTGAACCGGCCCGACACCATCATCGGCGCCTACTGGCCCATCAAGGGCGAATTCGACCCCCTGCCCGCCCTGCACCGCTGGAAGGAAGACGGCGAACTGCTCGACGAACCGCAGTTGCGCCGCATCGGCCTGCCCGTGGTGAACAAGCAGCACAAGACCCTCACCTTCCACGCCTGGTACCCCGGCTGCCCTATGGAGGAAGACGCCTACGGCATCCCCAAGCCCAAGGACACCGAGCTGATCGTGCCCACGCTGCTCTTCGTGCCCTGCGTGGGCTACGGACCGGGCGGCTACCGCCTGGGCTACGGTGGCGGCTTCTACGACCGCACCCTGGCCACCCTGCAGCCCCGCCCAACTACCGTGGGCCTGGGCTACACCCAGGGCTACCTCGACGACTTCGAGCCCGAGGCGCACGACCTGCCGCTGGATGCGATCCTGAACGACAACGGGGTGGTGTGGCCGGTGTAAGGCACATCCCCCTGAGTCGCCTGCAGCGCCCCCTCCCCCCCTGCCCCTCTCCCACCAGGGGAGAGGGGTAACACCTCCCCTCCCCCCTCGCGGGGGAGGGGTCGGGGGAGAAGGGGACGCCCCCAGCGCGGCGGGGCGGCCCTTGCGCGGTGTCTGCTGGCCCCCGCTGCTGACGCCGCTGCATCGATAAGCAAAAACCGACGAGCCCGCAGTGGCTTCGCACGCGCCGCGTTATTACACATATTTGCTTTGATGTGATATTTGTGTAATATTTAACACATGCATTCTTCCCTCGACGCCAAAGTCCAACCCAAACACCTGCTGCTGGAATTGCTGCTCGCCAGCGGCGACGACGCGCTGCCCGTCAGCCATGCCGTGGCGGCGGGGGCGGTGTTTGGCATCAGCGAGAACCATGTGCGCGTGACGCTGGCGCGGCTGGCCGCGCAGGACATGGCGCAGGCCACCGAGCGCGGTGCCTGGCGCCTGGGGCCGACCGCGCAGAGCCTGGCGCAGGATGTGTCCCACTGGCGCAGCACCGCCGAGCGCCTGCGCCCCTGGAACGGGCAGTACGTGGCGGTGCACTGCGGCGCGCTGGCGCGCAGCGACCGCGCCGCCACGCGGCAGCGCGAGCGCGCCCTGCACCTGCTGGGCTTTGCCGAGCTGCAACGCGACTTCTGGCTGCGGCCGGACAACATCGAGGCCGACATCGCCGCCATCCGCGCGCGCCTGCACGCACTGGGCCTGGAGGCGCAGGCCGTGGTCTGCGGCTGCACCTCGCTCGATGCCGCCACCGAGGCCGCCGTGGACGCGCTGTGGGATGGCGTCGCCCTCAACCAGGGCTACCGCGCCACGCAGGAGCAGTTGCAACGCTGGCTGGATGGCGCGGCGCGCCTGCCCATCGACCAGGCGGCGCGCGAGTCGTTCTTCCTGGGTGGCGCGGCCATCCGCCAACTCGTGTACGACCCGCTGCTGCCCGAACCCATGGTGGACGGCGCGTTGCGCGCCGCCTTCATCGACAGCGTGCACGCCTTCGATGCGGCGGGCCGCGCCATCTGGGACCGCTTCTACGACACCCTTTCCACCCCCGACACCACCACCCGCAAGGCCCGCCTGCGCGTGGCCTGACGCCCCTTTCACACCGGAGACCCCGCCATGAACGCGCCGAACGACACCACCGCCCTGCACACCCGCTACCTGGCCGACACCCACCAGGTCGAGAACGTGTCCTGCGAGCTCGCCGACTACAACATGTACGCCCAAGACACCGCGCTGCGCGAGGCCGTGCAGCGCGAGGGCGCGGCCTGGGCCGATGCGGATTTGCTCCGCTTTGGCGAGTTGACCGGCTCGGCCGAGTACCTGGAGCAGGGTCATCTCGCCAACAAGCATCTACCGGAGCTGGAGACACACGACCGCTTCGGCAACCGCATCGATCTGGTCAAGTTCCACCCGGCTTACCACCGCTTCATGGGCACGGCCATTGAACACGGCTTGCATTCCTCGCCCTGGACCGACCCACGCCATGGCGCCCATGTGGCGCGCGCCGCCGGCAACTACCTGCAGACCCAGGTGGAGGCGGGCCACGGCTGCCCCATCACCATGACCTTCGCCGCCATTCCCGCGCTGCGCCTGCAGCCCGACCTGGCCGCGCTGTGGGAGCACAAGATCACCGCGCGCGTGTACGACCCGCGCAACGTGCCAGTGGAGCAAAAAACCGGCGTGACCATCGGCATGGCCATGACCGAGAAGCAGGGCGGTTCGGACGTGCAGGCCAACAGCACGCGCGCCTACCCCGTGGGCCAGGGCGGCCCCGGTCAGGCGTATGAACTGGTGGGCCACAAGTATTTCGTCTCGGCGCCCATGTGCGATGCCTTCCTGGTGCTGGCACACACCGACAAGGGCCTGTCGTGCTTTCTGCTGCCGCGCTGGCGACCCGACGGCACCAAAAACCCGCTGCAGGTGCTGCGCCTGAAGAAGAAGATGGGCAACGCCTCCAACGCGTCGAGCGAGACCGAGCTGCGCGGCGCGCTGGCCTGGATGGTGGGCGAGGAAGGGCGCGGCGTGCGCAACATCATCGAGATGGTGGCCATGACGCGCTTCGACTGCATGGTGGGCTCCAGCGCGGGCATGCGCATGGCGCTGTCGCAGGCACTGCACCACTGCGCGCACCGCAGCGCCTTCGGCGCCCGCCTCAACCAGCAGCCGCTGATGCAGAACGTGCTGGCCGACCTGGCGCTGGAGAGCGAGGCAGCCATGACCCTGTCGATGCGCGTGGCGCGGGCGCTGGACCACCGCGACAACCGCCACGAGGACCTGCTGGTGCGCCTGGTGACCGCCGTGGGCAAATACTGGATCTGCAAGCGCACGCCCGGCCACGCCTACGAGGCCATGGAATGCATCGGCGGCAGCGGCGTGATGGAGGACAGCATGTTCCCGCGCCTGTACCGCGAGGCGCCGGTCAACGCCATCTGGGAAGGCAGCGGCAACATCCAGTGCCTGGACGTGCTGCGCGCCATGTCCAAGACACCCGAGGTGGTGGACGCCTTCTTCGCCGAACTGCGGCTCGCGCTGGGCCAGAACACCTTGCTCGACCAGCATGTGCGCGATCTGGGCAAGGAATTCGCCGACCCCACCGATCTGCAGTACCGTGCCCGCCACGTGGTCGAGCGCATGGCGCTGGCGCTGCAGGCCTCGCTGCTGGTGCGCGGCGCGCCCGCCTTCGTGGCCGACGCGTTCTGTGCCTCGCGCCTCGCGCCCGAGGGCAGCTTTAACTACGGCGCGCTGCCGCGCGGCGTCGATGTGGCCGCCATCATCGAGCGGGCCACGCCACGCCTGGTCTGAAAACCCTGGCCGGGGCACCGGCATGCAATTGCTGCCTTTCGCGCCCTCTACACTTTGCCGCACAATGGGCCGCTCTTTTGCGGCCCCTTTTCTTCAGCAGGTGAACCATGCTCCAGCTCTACATCGGCAACAAGAACTACTCCTCCTGGTCCATGCGCCCCTGGGTGCTGCTGCGCCAGGCGGGCATTCCGTTCGAGGAAGTGCTCGCGCGCTTCGACAGCTTCGACGCTGACTCGCACTTCAAGGCCACGATCGCCGGCATCTCGCCCACCGGCAAGGTCCCGGTGCTGGTCGATGGCGATCTGGCCATCTGGGACACCCTGGCCATCGCCGAATACCTGGCCGAAACCTACCCGGAAAAGAACCTCTGGCCCCAGGACAAGACCGCCCGCGCCCGCGCCCGCAGCGTGTGCGCCGAGATGCACAGCGGCTTCACGGCCCTGCGCGGCGCCTGCCCCATGAACATCGAGGCCCACCTGCCCGAGGTGGGCGCACTGATCTGGCGCGACAAGCCTGCCGTGCGCGCCGACGTGCAGCGCCTGGTGGAGATGTGGAGCGGCCTGCTGGAACAGCACGGGGGCCCCATGCTGTTCGGCGCATTCACCATCGCCGACGCCTTCTACGCCCCGGTCTGCATGCGCCTGCACAGCTACGGCCTGCCGGTGCCGGAGCACATCCAGGCCTTTGTGCAGCGCGTGCGCGCACTGCCCGGGGTCAAGGCCTGGATCGACGATGCCCTGGCCGAGGCGGATTTCCGCGAATTCGAGGAGCCGTACCGGCTGCGGCGCTGACACGCTGATTCGGTCCCGGCATGGCACTTGTAGCACTTGTGTGCTACATTGATTCGCCACCGGAGCCGCCATGCCCACCACCACCATCCGCCTCG
Organism: Simplicispira sedimenti; assembly: GCF_022760965.1. NCBI lineage: Bacteria > Pseudomonadati > Pseudomonadota > Betaproteobacteria > Burkholderiales > Comamonadaceae > Simplicispira > Simplicispira sedimenti. The sequence goes on along the minus strand of NZ_JAKVIJ010000003.1, from coordinate 159,822 downwards.
AAGACGAGCTCAAAGCCCGCATCAACGCCGCTGCCGCGCAAGCGGGCAAAACGGCCCATGCCTTCATCCTGGACGCCCTGGCCCAGACGGTGGAGCAGGTGGAACTGGACAACGCCTTTCACGCCGTGGCCGACGAGCGCTGGGCACGCATCCGCGCCACGGGACAGACCGTGGCCTGGGACGATGCCAAGGCCTACCTGGCCTCCCGCGCCCAGGGCAAACGGCCACGCAAACCCTCCGCCCGTACCCCAGGCAAGTAAACGCCAGCGCCTGCCTTCGCATGACCCGCATCGAGCTGGCCCCGGAAGTCCTGGACGATTTCGACCGCTTCTTCGACCACATCGCCCAACACGACCCCGAATCCGCACCCGAGCGCATTGACACCATTCTGGAGGCCCTGCAGATCCTCACCCTCAGCCCGCTGATCGGGCGCCCTGTGCGGGGCGGCAAGCGGGAGCTGGTGATAGGTCAATCCTCGCGCGGCTATGTGGCGCTGTACCACTACGTGGCTGCCATCGATACCGTGTTCGTGCTGGCGGTGCGCAGTCAGCGGGAGGCCGGTTTCAAGCGCTGAGGCCCGGCCTCACCCCTGCCGGAATTGCTGGCGCAAAAACGGTTTGTGCCGCCCGATGTGCGCCAGTTGCTCGGAGGTGATGCTGCTACCGAGGGATCGCCCACGGCGGCTGGATGGATACTTAAATGGCGAAGCCATCACGGCAACACATCCCCCGGACCTGCCGGAACATCAGGCACCAGATCCAGTGCAGCCGCATATTTTTCAGCGCTGGCGCGCTGGCCACGCTGGGCGATGTAGTCCTCGGCGGCGAGCGCTGCCAGTTTTTCAGCCAATGCCGTCGCCGCCAACTGATTGACGGAAATGCCCTCTCGCTGGGCATAGAGCTTGGCGTTCTGGTGGATCGATTGCGGTAAACGCAGGCTGAGTATGCTCATAGTGCTCCTCCATCCAATAGCTTCAAGAACTGGCCGGGTGTGACCACCTGGACTGCGAACCCACCTGCGGCAGCAAAGTCGCGCAGGTTGTGCGTCACCAGATAGTCTGCCGAGGCATTGACTGCGGCCTCCAGCACCAGTTCATCGCGGGGGTCACGCAATTGAGGCCGCCACAGAAAATGAACCGGCTGTTGAACCGCGACGGCACACACCATGTCCAAAACAGCGTCGATCGCGTCCACAGGCAAGGGCAACAGCCCGGAACGGTGCAAGACATCCTCGTACTCCATGGCCAATGGCACCGTCAGATGCAAGCGATATTGCCCTGTAGGCAAGCGCCGGAGCAATTCAAACGACGCACCATTGCGTGAACGCAGCCCCGCCACCAACACATTGGTGTCCAGCACAATCTGGGGACAAGCTTTCATGGTATTACCTATGATACCGTATCACATCCGGCGAGGCGACCTACCGCCCTCCTCACCCCTGCCGGAACTGCTTGCGCAAAAACGCCTTGTGCCGCGCAATGTGCGCCAGTTGCGCCGGGGCGATCGAGCCGCCCAGGGTCTCGTCCTCGGTGTTGAGCACCGCGTTGGCATAGCGCATGGCGCGCGCCACCACCTCGGCTTCGCTCAACTCCTGCTGCGCGGCCAGGTCCATGGCCACGCGGCGCATGGCGCGCTGCGACAGCACCCACATGGCACCGAAGGCATCCCATGCGCCAGCAGCCTCCAGAGCTTTTTCACGGTCGGCCAGGATTTCCGACAGAGGCTTGTTCAGGATTTGCTGCAATCCCTCCAGTTGGTTCTGCAGTTCCTGTGCCCGCGCCTGCAAGGCCTGCGCGGCCTGCTCGGTGGCGGCCACTTGCTCTGCCGAGGGCGCTGCCTGCGGCACCGGAATGCTCCCATCGGGTTGGGGCTGCACAATGGTCAATGAATCAGACAAGGACATGATGGGCGTACTGTAGCAACGCATGCCTGCAACCAACACACCCGCCACGCACCCATGAAGACGATCTACCAAGCGGCCAACGCCATCGAAGCGCATATGTTGCGCGACCTGCTGGCCCAGGAGGGGCTTTCGCCCGTCATCCAGGGCGAGCATCTGCAGGGCGCCATGGGCGAACTGCCTGCTGCCGGGCTCGTCCGACTGGAGGTTCCAGAGCCAGAACAAGCGAAAGCCCGCGAAATCATCGCGCGCTGGGAGGCGGACCAGCCCAGCGAAACTGCCCCCATACCGCAGCACTCCCGGCGCGCCGGTGGGTTGTGGTACTTCGTGGGCGGCATGCTCCTGGGGGCGGGTTTGTTGTACGCCTTCGTGCGGACACCGGTCTCCAGCGATGGCATTGACCACAACTGGGACGGAGTGTTGGATGAGCGATGGAGCTACACCGCGCGCGGCAATCTGCTACGCACGGAAGTGGACCGTAACCTGGATGGCAAGATTGACTACATCGTGCAGTACGACAAACGAGGGTTGGCAGAGTCCGCAAAAAGCGACGACAACTTTGACGGAACATACGAGACCACGACGAGCTTTCGTGACGGCAACGCCGTGACTACAAGGACAGACACCAACGGAGACGGTCTCCCGGATCTGGTAACCCACTTTGTCCATGGCGTTCAACGGTCCACGCAATACATCAACCCCACCTCGGGCCTGCCCGTGCGGGTGGAGTATTTCAATCTAGGCGTGATGCTGCATGCCGACTTGGACACCGACAAAGACAGCAAACTGGACACCCGCGTGACCTACACCCCCCTGGGGGAGGAGGCTTCACACGGCCCTATTCCCCGGTAGGTACACAAACGCCCCCCACCACCGATACACTGCCCCCATGCAAATCTACATGGTGGGGGGCGCCGTGCGCGACCGGCTGCTGGGCCGCCCCGTGAACGACCACGACTGGGTGGTGGTGGGCGCCACGCCCGAGCAGATGGTGGCCCAGGGCTACCTGCCCGTGGGGCGCGACTTTCCGGTCTTTTTGCACCCGCAGACGCGCGAGGAATACTCGCTGGCCCGCACCGAGCGCAAAAGCGGGCGCGGCTACCGGGGCTTCGTGGTGCAGACCTCGCCCGACGTGACGCTGGAGGAAGACCTCTCGCGGCGCGACCTTACTATCAATGCGATAGCTATTGGCGCTGATTCCACGGGCGCCGAAACCGTTTTTGACCCCCATGGCGGTGCGCGCGACCTGCGCGACAAGGTGCTGCGCCACGTGACCCACGCCTTCCACGACGACCCGGTGCGCATCCTGCGAGTGGCGCGTTTCGCGGCGCGCTTCACCGACTTTTCGGTGGCGCCTGAAACGATGGCGCTGATGCGCTCCATGGTGGCGCACGGCGAGGCCGACCACCTGGTGGCCGAGCGCGTGTGGCAGGAGCTGGCGCGTGGCCTCATGGAGGAAAAGCCCTCGCGCATGTTCGAGGTGCTGCGCCAGTGCGGCGCGCTGAAGGTGGTGCTGCCCGAGGTGGACCGCCTCTGGGGCGTGCCCCAGCGCGCCGACTACCACCCCGAAATCGACACCGGCGTGCACCTGATGATGGTGCTGGACATGGCCGCGCGCCTGCAGGCGCCGCTGGGCGTGCGCTTTGCCTGCCTCACGCACGACCTGGGCAAGGGCACCACGCCCCAGGATGTGCTGCCACGCCACATCGGCCACGAGCAGCGCAGCGCCCAGTTGCTCAAGGGCCTGTGCGAGCGGCTGCGCGTGCCCACGGACTGCCGCGAGCTGGCCGACGTGGTGGCGCGCGAGCACGGCAACATCCACAGGAGCGGCGACCTGGGCGCGGCCGCGCTGGTGCGGCTGCTGGAGCGCTGCGACGCCATCCGCAAGCCGGCACGGCTCGACGAGATCCTGCTCGCCTGCGAGTGCGACGCGCGCGGGCGCCTGCATTTCGAGGAAAAACCCTATCCCCAGCGCCCGCGCATCAACGCCGCGCTCACGGCGGTGCAATCGGTTGCTACCAGTGTGATAGCTGCTCACGCAGCATCCAAGGGCGTTACAGGCCAAAAAGTGGGTGAACTGATCCACGCCGCGCGCGTGGAGGCCGTGGCCGCCTGGCTGGCCCAGCCCGCCAGCTGACAACCGGCTACCAGCGCAGCACGCGCGGCCCCAGCCAGGCACCCGCCAGCGTGGGCAAGGCCATGCCCGCCAGGTACCACACGGCCAGGAAGGGCGCAGCCATTTCCGGACAGTGCAGCGCATAGGCCAAGGTGCCCAGGGCGCCCGCCAGCAGCCCGGCCCCGGCGCCCGCCCAGGCCAGGCGCGTGGGCGCCGCGCCGCGCAGCGCCCACAGGCTGGCCACCAGGGCAGGCAGCGACAGCGCCGCGATGTTGAAGGCACAGCTGCGCCAGGTGCTGCCCAGCACCAGAGGCAGGCGCTCGCCGGGCCCGGCCTGGCCCAGCGCCACGGCGGCCAAACCCCACAGCACCAGCGGCGGCAGGGCCAGCAACGCCAGGCTGTGCCCCAGGCCCATGCCGGGCCTCGCCAGACGGCGCAGCACGGCCAAGCCGCCAGCTGCCAGCAGGCCGGCAAACACCAGCTTGCCCCAGAACATGGGCAGCGCCATGTCCTGCGCCACCCCAGGGCGCACACCAAACAGCAACAGCATCAGCACCAGGCCCCCGCCCAAGCCGGCCAGCACCGCCACCGCAAAGCGCCGCTCGATGCCATGGCGCGGCACCGGGCCGGGATCGTTGGCCAGCATGGCAATCAAATCATCGGTTTTCATGTCGCTCCCCTGATCCGGGCGGCCAGGGCCTTGAGCCCCCGGTGCACGCCCACCTTGACCGCCGATTCCGACAGCCCCGTCAGGCGCGCCGTCTCCACCACCGACAGGCCTTCGAGCTTCATGTGCACGATGGGCAGGCGCTGGCGGTCGGGCAGCGTCTGCAGCAACTGGCCCAGGTCGCGCCGGGCCTGCGCGGCCTCGGCATCGCTGCTGGAAAACAGCTCCTGCACGTCGTCCAGCGGCACGTCGAGCGCGCCTTTCACCGCGTGCGAGCGCAGCCAGTCGATGAGCTTGTAGCGCGCGATGGCATGCGCCCAGGCCGTCACCGGCAGGTCGGGCCGGTAGGTGTGGCGCTGGTTGTGCACGGCGAGCAGGGTCTCCTGCACGAGGTCCTCCACTTCATCGGGCCGCTGGGCCAGGCGGCGGCGCAAAAAGGCCCGCAAATGCGCGCTCAGCTCCTTCAGGAAGCGCTGGTAGGCGTTGCTATCGCCCTCCAGGCCCTGCAGCAGCAGCGGGCGCAGCCGCTGTTCTATCTCCATGGCGTCTCCCTCGCTGGTATTCGGGGCCGCTGCGCGGCCGGTTACACGGGGGCCGAAAAATAAATTTTCAACCACAGCGTAACCCGCACCGCCGTGCCCGCGAATTTCAGCGCAGACCGGCCGGGTGCGTTGGCATTGCAGGCAGAGGTCTCGTTCATCACCCAAGGAGCTATCAGCATGACCACCCGTTCCCTCACCCTCGGCGCCCTGGCTTTTGCCGCCCTCGCTTCTGGTGCTGCCCTGGCGCAGTCGGACAACAAGTCCGGCGACATGGCCAAGCCCGCCATGGAAAAGTGCTACGGCGTCTCCATGGCCGGCAAGAACGACTGCGCCGCCGGCCCCGGCACCACCTGCGCGGGCACATCCAAGGTGGACTACCAGGGCAACGCCTGGAAGTATGTGCCTGCGGGCACCTGCACCAGCATCCAGACGCCCAAGGGCATGGGCTCCCTCAGCGCCATCAAGGCCTGATCCCCGATAGGACCGCACCATGCCCCACCTTCTCACCGCAGGCCTGGGCCTCAAGCCCCAGCATTACGACGAGGCCCTGCACTGCACCGCCAGCGGCCTGTGGTGGGAGGTGCACCCCGAGAACTACCTGGCCGACGGCGGCCCGCGCCTGGCCTGGCTCGAAGCCATCCGCGCGCGCCACCCGGTGTCGCTGCATGGCGTGTCGCTCTCGCTCGCGGCCGACGCGCCGCCCGATGCGGAGCATCTGCGGCGCCTGGCGCAACTGGTGCGGCGCATCGAGCCCGCGCTGGTGTCCGAGCACCTGGCCTGGTCGGCCTGGCGCGGGCGCTATCACCCCGACCTGCTGCCCTTCCCGCGCACGCACGAGGCGCTGGCGCGCATCGCGGCCAACATCGCCGCCACGCAGGACGCCCTGGGCCGCACCATCGCCATCGAGAACCCCACGCACTACCTGCACATCGAGGGGCACGATTGGTCCGAAACCGATTTCCTGGCCGAGCTGGCGCGGCGCACCGGCTGCAGCCTGCTGCTGGACGTGAACAACGTGGTCCTCAGCGCGCACAACCTGGGCACCAGCGCCCACGACTACCTGGACGCGTTTCCGGTGCAGGCCATCACCGAGATCCACCTCGCGGGCCACCATGCCGACCCGCGCCTGGGCGAGGCGCTGCTCATCGACAGCCACGACGCCCCCGTGGCCGAGCCCGTGTGGGCGCTGTACGAGCACCTGATCGCACGCACCGGCCCCCAACCCACGCTGATCGAGCGCGACGACGCCATCCCGCCCCTTCTCGAGCTGCTGGCCGAGCGCGAGCGCGCGCACCGCATGCTCGCGAACCTGGAGGCCCTGCCATGCACCTGAGCGATTTCCAGGACGGCCTGGCCGGCGCCCTGCTGCCCCCGCCCGGCGCCAGCACGCCGCCGCCCGCCTGGCTGGATGCGCTGCTGGCCCAGCCCGGCTTTGCCGTGTACCGCAACACCGTGGCCAAGGGCTGCATCGACGCGCTGCAGGCCAACTACCCCGCCGTGCACGCCCTGGTGGGCACCGACTGGCTGCGTGCCACGGCACATGCCTTCGTGCACCAGCACCCGCCGACGGATGGGCGACTCATGGGCTATGGCGCGGGCTTTGCCGATTTTCTGGAAGGCTTTGGCCCGGCTGCCGACCTGCCCTACCTGGGCGCCGTGGCACGGCTGGACCGTTGCTGGACCGAATCCCACCTGGCCGCCAACGCGCCCGCGCTGCAAGCCGCCTGGCTGGCCCAGCAAGCGCCCGAGGCCCTGGCGCGGCTGCGCCTGCTGCCCCACCCGGCCGCGCGCTGGCAGTGGTGCGCGGAGCACCCGGCCTACCGCCTGTGGCAATGCCAGCGCGAGGGGCTGCCCTGGGACGCCCGCCTGCCCTGGCAGGGCGAAGGCGCGCTGCTGACGCGCCCGCACGACGCCGTGCAATGGGCGCCCCTGCCGCGCGCGGGCTGCGCGCTGCTGGACGCCTGCGCCGCAGGCGCCACTTTTGAAGACGCCGCCGCCCAGGCCTTGCAAGCCGACCCCGCCGCCGACCTGCCCGCACTCGTCGCGCTGCTGCTGCGCACCGGCGCCCTGCGCGCGCCCGAACCCTGTTGAACGAGGAGTACCCCATGCACACCACCCATTCCCCTGTCGGCTCTGCGCCCGCATCCCTCCCCGGCGTGCGGGGGCTGTGGAACGGCCTGGCCCAGCGGCTGGAGCAGTGCACGCCGCACGGCCTGATCGCGCTGGCCGCGCGCCTGGCGCTGGCGGGCATTTTCTGGATGTCGGGCCGCACCAAGGTGGAGGGCGTTTTCACGATCACCGACACCACCTACCTGCTGTTCCGCGAGGAATACAAGCTGCCGCTGATCCCCCCGGAATGGGCGGCGCCCATGGCCACCCTGGCCGAGCACCTGTTCCCGGTGCTGCTGGTGCTGGGACTTTTCACGCGCCTGTCGGCGCTGGCGCTGCTGGGCATGACGCTGGTGATCCAGGTCTTTGTGTACCCCGACGCCTGGCCCACGCACCTGTCGTGGGCGGCGCTGATGCTTTACCTGGCCGGGCGCGGCGCGGGCCGCCTGTCGCTGGACCGCTGGCTGGGACTGCGCTGAGGTCTTTGGTTCAGAGCACGCTGCGCACCCAGCGCTCGATGTCCGCCGCGCCCAAGGCGCCCGAAATGCGTGCCACCTCGCGCCCGCCCTGGAACAGCACCATGGTCGGAATGCTGCGGATGTTGTAGGGCGCCGCCACCTGCGGGTGCGCCTCGGTATCGAGCTTGGCCAGCCGCACCTGGGGCTCCAGCGTGCGCGCCGCCTGGGCAAAGGCCGGCGCCATCTGGCGGCACGGCCCGCACCAGGGCGCCCAGAAGTCCACCAGCACCGGAATGTGGCTGCGCTGCACATGCTTGGCAAAGCTGGCGGTATCCAGCGCCAGCGGCGCGCCCATGAACAGGGGCTGGTGGCAGCCGCCGCAGTCAGGCTGGCTGGTGAGCTGCGCCGCCTGGACGCGGTTGGTGGTGTGGCAGTGGGGGCAGACGATGTGCAGGGCTTCGGTCATGCCCCAGACATCGGGCCGCACCCCGAAAAAATCAAGTCAGAGCCACTTGACGATCAGGCTCAGCACAAAGCTGAGCAGCACGGTGCTGGCCAGCGGGATGTACCACTCGCGCCCGAACAACCGGAAATGGAAATCCCCCGGCAGCTTGCCCAGCCCCAGGCGCTGCAACCAGGGCGTGAGCCCGTTGATGAGCACCAGCGCGAGGAAGACGACGATGAGCCAGCGGATCATTGCAATGCAAAAGTTGAATCGGAGGGAGTCGCTCTGATGATCACAAACAAAACCTGCTGATCAAACTTAATCATTGCCTTGCTGTGCTGCATCACTATCCAACAGCTCCATCTCGATTGATTCAAGGGCAATAGAGTGGGAGTGGCACTTTCCTTCCTCATTATTCGGCCAGGACTTTCGAACCCACGGATGGCCATATTCATCAATTTCTTCGATTGCAAATACTTCACCGATCATGGACAGAACGTCTTGCTTTTCGTCTGGTGGCAATTCGTCGAGCCATCTTCCAGATAGTCCGATAAGGCGTATCCGGTCGCCTACGCGAACGATACGGCCCTTGCAATCACGCGACGCAGAGAGTGGTTCAGCCATTGGATTCTTGTTTCTTGTCTGCTGCCATCAAGACAACCCACGCAACGATCTCAAAAAAGACACCGAAGATCGCCAAACCGTACGCGACGCGCGACCACGCGCACGCGTAGAAGGCAGACGCCAACAAGAAACAGGCAATGGCCCCGAGGTGCATAGACAGCTACCCTGCATTAAAGCCTGTGGCTGCGGTCGCCGTGCGCAAAGCCCACGGCCTCCCAGGGCGCGCCCTTGGCCAGCAGCAGCACCTGGAACAGCTCACCCATCTCGTGCTCCATCAGCAGCTTGGCCGCCAGGGCGCGCTCTTGCAGCGGCGCCTGCTCCATGGCCTGCGGCAGGCCGCAGTTGATGAGGAAGTGCGCCTGCGAGGTGTAGCCCAGCAACTGCCATTCCTGCCCCACGGGCAAGGGCTGCTCCTGCGCGGCCAGCACGATGCCGGTGAAGTTGACGTGCGCCGTGATGTCCTTGGCACCCACGTCCATCAGCGGGTTGTCGTCGGCCTGGTGGGCGCGGTGGCACATCAGGGTGCCCATGTGGCGCTGCGGGTGGTAGTACTCGCGCTCGCCAAAGCCGTAGTCGATGAGCAGCAGTGCGCCGCGCCGCAGCTTCTCGCCCAGGGTGCGCACAAAGGCTTCGGCCTGGGGGTGGATTTCGGTGAGGTAGTCGTGCGTGCCTTCGATGGGAATCGGCGGCGCCAGGGGGGTAGGCCGGTCTTGCCAGACGAACGCACCCTGCTCCAGCGTCACACCGCGCTCATGCCACTGCCCGCCCTGGCGCAGCAGCAGTTGCACGGGCATGGCGTCCAGCAGTTCATTGCCCACGACCACGCCTTCCATGGCGTCGGGCAGGGCGTCCAGCCAGCGCAGCTTGTGCGCGTGCGCGGCCAGGCGCTCCTGCTGGCGCGCGCGCAGGCTGCCCGACAGGTCCACGATGGTGTAGCGCTGCACCGCGTCGCCCAGTGCGTCCAGCAGTTGCAATGCCAGCGCCCCCGAGCCCGCGCCAAACTCCCACAGCTCGCGGGTCTGCGTGCGCTCCAGCGCCTCGCGCACCTGCACGGCCAGTGCCTGGCCGAACAGCGGGGTCAGCTCGGGTGCGGTCACAAAGTCGCTGCCCGACTGGGGCAGGTGGCCAAACTTGGGCAGGCCGCCCGCGTAGTAGCCCAGGCCCGGCGTGTACAGGGCCAGCGCCATGAAGCGGTCGAATCCGATCCAGCCGCCCGCGGCGCCGATGGCCTGGGCGATGTGGGAATGCAGGGCGGTCGTTAAACTTGGTGGTTCTGTCATCACGCTCTGCATTGTCCCCGAATGCCCACCCCCACCCGCCCGCGCACCGTTCTGGTCACCGGCGCTGCCAAGCGCCTGGGCCGTGCCATTGCCCTGACGCTGGCCGAAGGCGGCTGGCAGGTGGCGGTGCACTACCGCAGCGCAGAGCAGGATGCTATCGAAACAGTAGCTGCTTGCGCCCGTATTTCGGGCGTTAGTGGCCATTTTGATGCTGATTTTTCAGACGAAGCCGCCGTGCGCGCCCTGTTGCCGCGCGTGGTGGCGCACTTTGGTGCGGTGGATGCGGTGGTCAACAGCGCCTCGCTGTTCGAACACGACGACCCCGCCACCTTTGGCTACGCCCGCCTGCAGCAGCACCTGGCCAGCAACACGGCGGCGCCGATTGTGCTGGCGCAGGCCCTGCACGCGCACCTGAACGAACGCGCTGCCCAGGGCGAGGCCGATGCCCAGGGCGCGGTGGTCAATCTGCTGGACCAGAAGCTCTGGAATCAGAACCCCGATTTTTTGAGCTACACGCTCTCCAAGGCCGCCCTGGAAGCCGCGGGCACCATGCTGGCGATGGCGCTGGCGCCGCGCGTGCGCGTGGTGGGCGTGGCGCCGGGGCTCACGCTCACCAGCCACTACCTCAGCGAGGAGCAGTTTCAGCGCCTGCACGCGCTCAGCCCGCTGGGGCGCTCGTCCACCGCGCAGGACGTGGCCCAGGCCGTGCGCTTTGCGCTGGAAAACCGCGCGCTCACCGGCACCACGCTGCTGGTCGATGGCGGCCAGCACCTGATGCGCTTTGAGCGCGACTTTTCCCTCATGCAAGACACCCCCACCCCGCCATGAAACCCACCACCGGCCTGCAGACCCTGACCCTGACCGGGCTGCGCTTTGACGCCAACCTGGGCATCCTGGCGCACGAGAAGAGCTCTCCCCAACCCATCCAGGTCGATGCCGAGCTGAGCCTGGGCGCACAGCCCCTGGAGCCGCACGACGACGACATCGCCCATGTGCTGGACTACCGCAAGGTGCGCCAGATCATCATCGACGAGTGCACGGCCGAGCATGTGAACCTGCTGGAGACGCTGATCGGCAAGCTCGCACACCGGCTGCTGCAACTGCCTGGCGTACAGGGCGTGCGCGTCAAAATCGCCAAACTCGAAATCTTTGAAGACTGCGAAGTCGCCATCCGCATGGAAGCCGGGCAGTGGTGAGAACCTGTTCACGATCTTTTCATGGGGTACGTTGCCCCGCAAAAGCAGTGGATGCAAGGCGCAAACCGCAGCCGGGCTGGTGGCCCGGAGAGGATTTGCAACGCCGCAGACGCTGCTTTTGCGGGGCAACCCTTCGGGCAAGGCAGCAAACCGCCACGCTCGTTGTTGCCCGCCTTGCCCAGGCCGCCAGCATGGGCTGCGGCAGGCGCCTAGATCGTGACGGTTTGCTGCCTTGCGTACCCCATGAAAAGATCGTAAACAGGTTCTACACAGCAACACAATGAACACCTGGACCCCCGACACCGACACCGACACCCCCGCCGCCGACGCACCGCAGGCTGGCCCCACGCCCCACAGCTTCAAGATCGAGCGCGAGGCGCACAAGCTCGAAAAGCGCCTGTGCCGCGAGGTGGGCAAGGCCATCGTGCAGTACAACATGATCGAGGAAGGCGACAAGGTCATGGTCTGCATGTCGGGCGGCAAGGACAGCTATGCGCTGCTGGACATCCTGCTCAAGCTGCAAAAGCGTGCGCCCATCCACTTCGACCTTGTGGCCGTGAACCTGGACCAGAAGCAGCCCGGCTTCCCCGAGCATGTGCTGCCCGACTACCTGACCAGCGTGGGCGTGCCCTTCCACATCGAGAACGAGGACACCTACAGCATCGTCAAGCGCCTCATCCCCGAGGGCAAGACCACCTGCAGCCTGTGCTCGCGCCTGCGCCGCGGCATTCTGTACCGCGTGGCCGACGAACTGGGCGCCACCAAGATCGCCCTGGGCCACCACCGCGACGACATGCTGGCCACGCTGCTGCTCAACATGTTTTTTGGCGGCAAACTCAAGAGCATGCCCCCGAAGCTGGTGAGCGACGACGGCCGCCACGTGGTGATCCGCCCCCTGGCCTTTGTGGCCGAGAAGGACACCACCCAGTGGGCCAAGGTGCGCCAGTTCCCCATCATCCCCTGCAACCTGTGCGGCAGCCAGGAGAACCTGCAGCGCAAGCAGGTGAGCGAAATGCTGCGCGAGTGGCAGAAAAAATACCCCGGCCGCGTGGAAAACATGGCCAACGCCCTGCAAAACGTGGTGCCCAGCCATTTGCTGGACGGCGCGCTGTACGATTTTGTGAACGCGCGTGCCACCGGCGTTGCCAGCGAGGACGGCGACAAGGCCTTTGACGAAGAAGAGTTCCCTGTGCCGCCCCCGCTGCCCGGCATGCAGGTGGTTCGCATAGGCTGAACAAGGCCCGCCCGCCGACCGGCCACACCCCCAAGGAGGACAGCATGCTTTCCCGCCGCTCTCTCGGTCTCGCACTGCTGGGCACCGCGCTGGTCGCAGGCTGCTCCACCACCCGCGTGGTGGACAGCCAGGTGCAAAGCTGGTCCACCCTCACCACCCCGCCTGCGCCGCCCACCTACCGGCTCGACAAGCTCCCCTCACAACAGGCGGCGGCCCAGGCCTTTGCCCCCATCGAGGCGCTGGCCCATGCCGCGCTGCAACGCGCCGGGCTGCAGCGCGACGACGCACAGCCCCGCCTGATTGCCGAAGTGGGCGTGCGCTCGGGCCAGGCCCTGCCCGACTGGCCGCACTACCCGCCCGCCTGGTGGGGCTGGGGCCCTGGCCGTGGCTGGCGGCCCGGCATGCGCGCGGGCGCCATGCTGCGCGAGATGCCCCCCACCCTGCACCGGCGCGAAGTGAGCGTGGAACTGCGCGACGCGCGCACGCAGCAGGTGGTGTACGAGACCTCGGCCCTGTTCGAGGACGTGTGGACCGACGACCCCGCCGTGTTTGGCGTGCTGTTCGACGCCGCGCTCAGCGGCTTCCCGCAACCGCCCCAGGGCCCGCGCCAGGTGCGCCTGCCCCTGGCCCCCACCGGCGCCCCGCGTTGAGCGTGCCGATGCAGGCCACCCGCATCATCGCCGTGCGCCACGGCGAAACCGCCTGGAACGTGGACACGCGCATCCAGGGCCACCTGGACATCGCCCTCAACGACACCGGCCACTGGCAAGCGCGCCAGGTGGCCCGTGCCCTGGCAGACGAGCCGCTCGCCGCCGTGTACACCAGCGACCTGCAGCGCGCCCACGCCACGGCCCAGGCCATCGCCCAGGCCAGCGGCGCCCCGTTGGTGGCTGAGCCCGGCCTGCGCGAGCGCAGCTTTGGCGAACTCGAAGGCCGCACCTTTGCCGAGATCGAGGCCGAGCTGCCTGAACAGGCCCGGCGCTGGCGCCAGCGCGACCCGCACTTTGCGCCCACGGGCGGCGAAACCCTGGTGCAACTGCGCGAACGCATTGCCGCCACCACACACCGGCTGGCAGCCCAGCACACGGAGCAGCTCATCGTGCTGGTGGCGCACGGCGGCGTGCTCGACATGCTCTACCGCATGGCCACGGGCCTGGACCTGCAGGCGCCGCGCACCTGGCTGGTGACAAACGCCTCCATCAACCGCCTGCTCTGGACGCCTCAAGGGCTGACCCTGGTGGGCTGGGCCGACACACAGCACCTTGACACGGGCTCCCGCGATGAAACCGTCACCTGACACCGCACTGCAACACCCACTGGTCGGCCAGCGCGTGGACCTGATCGACAGCCCCGCGCTGGTTGTCGATCTGGACGCGATGGAGCGCAACATCACCCGCATGGCCGACTTTGCCCGCAAGCACCAGGTGCAGTGGCGCCCCCACGCCAACGCCCACCGCAGCGCCGAGCTGGCCCTGCAAATGCAGCGCGCCGGTGCCGTGGGCGCCTGCGTGCAGAAGATTGCCGAGGCCGAGGTGCTGGCCGCAGGCGGCGTGCGCGACATCACCCTGACCAACCAGGTGGTCGCCTACCCCAAGCTGCTGCGTGTGGCACGCCTGGCCGCGCGCCTGCAGGCCCAGGGCGGGCGCCTGGCGCTGGCCGTGGACAGCCCCGAGGGCATCACCCGCCTGGCCGAGGCCATGGCCCAGGCCGCACCGCAGACGCGCATCGACGTGCTGGTGGAAATCGACGTGGGCCACTGGCGCTGCGGCGTACCGCCCGGCGAGCCCGCGCTGGTACTGGCCCAGGCCGTGGCGCGGCTCACACAGTTGCGCTTTGCCGGGCTGCAGGCCTTCCAGGGCCGGGCGCAGCACATGCGCAGCGCGGCCCAGCGCCGCAGCGTGGCCACGGCCTGCGTGCAGTCGGTGCGCGCCACCTGCGAGCGCATCCAGGCCGCCGGCCTGAGCGTGCCATTGGTGACCGGCGGCGGCACCGGCACGCTGGTGCACGAGGCCGCCAGCGGCGTCTATGGCGAACTGCAGGCGGGCACCTTCCTGTTCATGGATGCCGACTACGCGCGCAACGAACGCGAGACCGCCCAACCGGCTTTCGAGCATGCGCTGTACGTCAAGACACAGGTGATCTCGCGCCAGGGCGAGCGCGCCGTGTGCGACGCAGGCCACACCAGCCATGCCATCGACGCGGGCGTACCCTGGGTGGCCCACCTGCCCGAAGGCCAGGGCCTGGCCTACCACAGCGCGGGCGACGAGCACGGCATCCTCACCGCCGAAACCGACGAAACCCCGCTGCCCACCATTGGCAGCATGCTGTGGCTGGTGCCCAGCCACTGCGACCCTACGGTGAACCTGCACGACACGCTGATCGGCGTGCGCGGCGGGCTGGTGCGCGGTGTGGTGGAACGCATCATCGCGGTCGATGCGCGCGGCGCGCTGAGCTGAACCCCGTTGCCCATGACCATGTCCCACCCAACACTCCACCCCCAACACCGCACCCTGCTGACGCTGATGGTGCTGTGCGCAGCACTGGCCACCATCACCAGCGAGGCCGGTCTGCTGCACTGGCACTGGCTGTTCAAGCCGCTCACCATGGTGATTGCTATTGTTTTAGTAGCTACCAGCGCTTATCCCATAAGCGCTAGGGGCCAATTTGATTCAAAATCCTGGTGGCTGCTCGGCGCGGCGCTGGTGGGCTCGCTGGCGGGCGACGCCTTCCTCATGGTCGAGGGCTTCTTCATCCCCGGGCTGGTGAGCTTTCTGCTGGCACACATCGCCTACATCGTGCTGTTCCGCCAGGGCGTGGCCTGGCTGCCCCGGCCTGGCGCCTTGGCCGCCACGCTGGGCGTGGGCGGCGCCATGTATGCGTATCTGTGGCAAGGCGGACTGCCCGCCGAACTGCGCATTCCGGTGGCGGTGTATGTCACCGCGATCGCGCTCATGGCGGCGCAGGCCCTGGGCCGCGCCAGCGTGCTGGGCGACCGCGCGGCGCGCCAGGTGGCGCTGGGTGCCTGCTTCTTCATGCTCAGCGATTCGCTGCTGGCCACCAACCGCTTCGTGCAGCCGCTGCCGCTGGCGCAGGTGGGCGTGCTGGCCACCTACTACGCGGCGCAGGCCTTCATCGTGCACGGCATGGTGGCTGGCCTGCGCAGGAAGTGAAGCACCCCCTGTGTCGCTTCGCTCCTTCCCCCCTCTCTCGCACCGCTGCGCGCTGCGGGAGGTGAGACGCCACCAGTGCCTGCATGCGGGATTTCTGGCGGCCCTTGCACGGTGGCCGCTGGCCTGGGCCGTGCCAACTTGATGCGCTGCGCGTACAGCGCAACGCGATGGGTCACGAAGACCTCTATTCGGCGTCGGGCTGGCGCGCTGGGTGCGCGGCCTGGAAGGGCGCGAGGCCCTCGCAATGCTCCGCAATGCGCCGCACCGTGGGGTACGGCGCCAGGTCCAGGCCGAAGCGGCGCGCGTTGAACACCTGGGGCACCAGGCAGCAGTCGGCCAGCGTGGGCGTGTCGCCATGGCAGCACAGGCCGGTCTGCGCGTCGCGCGCCAGCTGCACCTCGATGGCTTCCAGGCCCAGCGCCATCCAATGGTGTATCCAGGCGGTGCGCTGCGCGTCGGTGGCCTGCAAGGTGCCGGTGAGGTAGTTCAGCACGCGCAGGTTGTTCAGCGGGTGGATGTCGCAGGCCACGCTCAGCGCCAGCGCGCGCACGCGGGCGCGGCCCACGGCGCCCTGCGGCAGCAGCGCGGGCGCGGGGTGCGTCTCTTCCAGGTATTCGAGGAGGGCGAGCGACTGCGTGAGCGTGGCGCCCCCGTCCTGCAGCGCGGGCACGAGCGCGGCCGGGTTCACGGCGCGGTAGGCGGCCTGGAGCTGCTCGCCGCCGCCGCGCAGCAGGTGCACGGGCACGCTGTCATACGCCAGCCCCTTGAGCGCGAGCGCGATGCGCACGCGGTAGGCGGCCGAGCTGCGGAAGTAGGTGTAGAGCCGCAGCATGGTCACTCGGGCGCTGGCACGCGGCGCACGGTCTGGTCGATGGCGCCAAAGATGCTCTGGCCGGTGGCGTCGAACATCTCGATGCGCACGCGGTCGCCAAAGCGCAGGAAAGGTGTGACGGGCGCGCCGCCCTCGATGGTCTCGACCATGCGCAGCTCAGCCAGGCAGGCGTAGCCCACGCCGCCGTGCGCGATGCGCGAGCCATGCAGGCTGCCATGCTTGTTCGACACCGTGCCCGAACCGACGATGGAGCCCGCCGCCATGGCGCGCGTCTTCGTCACATGCGCCACGAGCTGGGCGAAGCTGAAGGCCATGTCCTGGCCCGCGTCGGGGCAGCCGAAAGGCTGACCGTTGAGCTGCACGTTCAGGGGGCGGTGCAGCTTGCAGTCCTGCCAGGCGTCACCCAGTTCGTCCGGCGTGACGGCCACGGGCGCGAAGCTGCTGGCGGGCTTGGACTGGAAGAAGCCGAAGCCCTTGGCCAGCTCAGCCGGGATGAGATTGCGCAGGCTCACATCGTTCACCAGCATGACGAGGCGGATCGCCTGCGCGCACCGCGCCACGCCCGCGCCCAGCGGCAGGTCGCCCGTGACCACGGCCACCTCGGCCTCGAAGTCGATGCCCCAGTCCTCGGTGAGCGCGTCGATGGGAGCCTGCGGCGGCACGAAGCTGTCCGAGCCGCCCTGGTACATCAGCGGGTCGGTCCAGAACGATGCGGGCATCTCGCTGCCGCGCGCCTTGCGCACCAGTTCCACATGGTTGAGGTAGGCCGAGCCGTCGGCCCACTGGTAGGCGCGCGGCAGCGGCGCATGGCATTGCGCCGGATCGAAAGGCTGGGCGCCGGGCGCCTGGCCCCCATTGAGCGCATCGGACACCTGCTGGAGCTGGGGCGCGCAGCGCTCCCAGTCGTCCAGCGCGGCCTGCAGCGTGCGCGCTATGGCGGGGACGGGCTGGCAGCGGGTGAGGTCGCGGCTGACGACGACGAGCGTGCCGTCGCGGCCGCCTTGCTGGAGGGTGGCGAGTTTCATGGTGGCGGTTCCGATCGGTCAGGCGTTGGCGCGGTGGCTGCCGTCGTGCATCCACGCAGCGTGTTTGGGGGCTTTCTTGGTGCGCGCCCATTCGTTGAGCATGTCCCACTTCACCTCGTCGAGCTTTTGCAGCATCTCGGGCGTGCCGGTGTTCACGGCCAGCTCCAGGCGGTGGCCGCTGGGGTCGAAGAAGTAGATGGACTGGAACAGCGTGTGGTCGGTCGGGCCGATGACCTCGATGCCGTCGGCCTGCAGGCGCGCCTTGGCGGCGAGCAGTTCCTCCATGGTGTCCACCTGCAACGCCAGGTGCTGCGTCCAGACGGGGGTGTTGCGGTCGCGGTCCATGGGCGGCTGGCCCGGCAGCTCGAAGAAGGCCAGGATGTTGCCGTGGCCCGCGTCCAGGAAGATGTGCATGTACGGGTCGGGCTCGCCGGTGGAGGGCACGCTGTCCTCGGCGATGGCGAGCACGAAGCCCATGTTCAGGTACTTGCCGTACCACTCCACCGTCTGCTTGGCGTCCTTGCAGCGGTAGGCCACGTGGTGAATATTCTGGATCTGCATGGCGGTGTCTCCTGTGCCGTTCATGGCACCTTGGACGCCATTACACGGCCTTTCGATCTATCATTCAAACGGTATTTATTAATTCATTTATCAGTTTTTCATATGAATGTGACCCTGCGGCAGTTGCGCGCCCTGGTGGCGCTGGTGCGCACCGGCAGCTTCACCCAGGCCGCCGCCTCGCTGCATGTGACGCAATCGGCGCTGAGCGGGCAGATCAAGGAACTGGAGCAGGCGCTGGGCGTGCGCCTGGTCGAGCGCAGCACGCGGCGCATCGGGCTGACGGAAGCGGGGCGCGGCTTCTATCCGCTGGTGGACAAGATCCTGCAGGACCTCGAAGGCGTGCTGCACGGCATCGACGACCTCAAGGCGCTGAAGAAGGGCGTGGTGCGCATCGCCGCGCCGCAGCTGATGGCCTGCACGTTGCTGCCCGACGTGATCGCCGCGTTCAACCAGGCCCATCCAGACGTGCAGGTGCGGCTGGCCGACTGCGAGGTGGACAGCGTGCTGGCGCGCGTGGCCAGCGGCGAGGTGGATTATGGCGTGGGGCCCGAGCGCCCGACGGGCGCGGACATCGCCGCACAAGCGCTGTTCGAGCTGCCCTTCATGGTGGTCTTCCCGCCGGGCCATGCACTGGAACCGTTGCCGCGCATTGGCTGGAACGATGTGGTGCAGCACCCCTTCATTGCCCTGCAGGGGCAATTCACCGAGCTGCTCACGCACGACCTGCACGGTGCGCTGCGCGACCTGACACTGCGCCCCAGCCACGAGGTGGCCTTCATGTCCACGGCGCTGAGCCTGGTGCACGCCGGCCAGGGCATCACGACCTGCCTGCCCTACGCGGACTCGCTGGTGAAGCTCTACCAGTTACGGATGCGCCCGCTGCTGGGCCCCGAGCTGCGGCGCAAGTTCCAGGTCTACCAGCGCGCCAGCGCCTCGCTGGCACCCGCAGCGGCGGAGTTCGCTCGGTTCCTCCATGCGCAGGTGGCGTCCCGAGGCTGGAGCGCTTCTGGTGAATGATTCCTGCCGCTCTGCATTCCGTCAGGGCGCATGAACGGGCACGGCCCAGGCCAGCGACCACCGCGCAAGGGCCGCCCCGCTGCGCTGGCGGCGCCCCCTCCCGCAGGCGAGGGGGAAGGCGCGTAGCGACACAGGGGGAGTTATCTCAGCGCCGGCCCGCCGATGCGCTCCTGCAGCGACACGGTGTCGCCGATCATGATGAGCGCCGGGGGGTGCACGCCATGCTTCACGCTGAGCGCGGGCAGGGTTTCGAGCGTGCCGACGATGGTGCGCTGGTCGGGCCGGGTGGCGCGCTCGACCAAGGCAGCCGGGGTGTGACCCGGCAGGCCGTGCTCGACGAGCTTGGTGCAGATCACCGGCAGGGTGCCTACACCCATGTAGATCACCACCGTCTGGCGCGGCCGGGCCAGCGCGGCCCAGTCGAGCGCGACGCTGCGCTCCTCGCCCTCGCCCTGCAGGTGGCCGGTGGCGAACACCAGCATGCCGGTGTGGTCGCGGTGCGTGAGCGGGATGCCGGTGCTGGCCGAGGCGCCTTGCGCGGCGCTGATGCCGGGCACGGTCTCGCAGGCAATGCCTTCGGCCACCAGGGCCTCGGCCTCCTCGCCGCCACGGCCAAAGATGTAGGGATCGCCACCCTTGAGGCGCACGATCGACTTACCGGCCTTGGCCAGGCGCACCATGAGTTCGATGATGCCTTCCTGGGGCAAGGTGTGGTTGCTGCTCTGTTTGCCGACGTAGATGCGCTCGGCATCCTGGGGAATCTGGCGCAGCACATCCTCCGACACCAGATTGTCGTAGAGCACCACGCGCGCGCTGGCCAGCACGCGGGCGGCCTTGAGGGTCAGCAGTTCGGCGTCACCGGGGCCAGCGCCCACCAGCGTCACCCGCCCCCATTCGGAAGGCGAAAGGGCGGGGGTCGCAGGGGCGTCTGGCTGAACGGCGGCGTGCGCGGGAGGGCGGGCGGTATCCATCAATGCTCCGGAAATAACGGGATGCGGTGTCGAGTGCTCCCATTGTCAAAAGCCCTCGCCATAACGCCCTTGACTAACATCAAGGACATGCGGGGCCATTGCGGTGAACATCGGCACATGTCGGCGGCCTTCTGCTGCCGACAGATCCCCACCATGGTAAACCTCCCGATCTCTACTCGGCGCCCCCGATCCTTGGCTCGCACCCTGCAGTCCTGCGGCGTGTCGCTGCTTCTGTGCCTTGTCGCCCATCAAGTCCATGCGCAGGCCCCGGACGCTGCGCGCCAGCGCGAGCTGATCCGCATGGTGCGCCAGGACTGCGGCTCCTGCCACGGTCTGTACCTGACGGGCGGCCTGGGCCCCGCGCTCACCCGCGAGGCACTGGCCGACAAACCCCTGGATTCCATGGCCTCCACCATCTACGGCGGCCGCCCCGGCACCCCTATGGCCCCCTGGAAGGCCATGCTCAGCGAGGCCGAGGCCTTGTGGATTGCCCAACAACTGATGGCTGGTTTTCCCGAGCCAGAGAAGGATTCCCGATGAAACGCCGTGACTGCCTCGCCCTGCTGGGCGCCTCCTCCCTGCTGCTCGGGGGCTGTGCCAGCTCCGGCCCGGCGCCCTCCCTGGTCGGCACGGGCGACCTGGGCGTCGTCGTGGCGCGCTCCACGGGCACGCTGGCCATCGTCAACACCAGCCAGCGCAAGCTGCTGGCCGAGGTCAAGGGCCTGGGCGACCTCTCGCATGCCTCGGTGGTGTTCTCGCGCGATGCGCGCCATGCCTTTGTCTTCGGGCGCGATGGTGCGCTGACCAAGGTGGACCTGCTGACCCAGCGCATCGTCGGCCGCGTGATGCAGGCGGGCAATTCCATCGGCGGCGCCATCAGCGCCGACGGCAGCCTGGTGGTGGCGCAGAACTACACGCCCGGCGGCATCAAGGCCTTCGACACTGCCACGCTGGAACTGGTGGCCGACGTGCCCGCCGAGTTCGAACCCGGCCGCCTCTCACGCGTGGTGGGCTTGGTGGATCTGCCGGGCCGCCGCTTCGCCTACAGCCTGTTTGACGCCGACGCCATCTGGATCACCGACCTGTCCAACCCCGCGCGGCCCGTCACCACCAAGCTGCCGAACATCGGTCGCCAGCCCTACGACGCGCTGGTCACGCCCAACGGCCGCCACTACATCGCCGGCCTGTTTGGCGAGGACGGCCTGGCCATGGTGGACCTGTGGGAGGAAAAGCCCCAGGTACGCCGCATCCTCGCGGGCTACGGCCGGGGACAGGAGCCGCTGCCGGTCTACAAGATGCCGCACCTGCGCGGCTGGGCCGTCGCCGGGCGCCGCGCCTACCTGCCCGCCATCGGCCGCCACGAGGTGCTGGTGGTGGACACCGACACCTGGCAGGAGGTCGGCCGCATCCCGGTGGCGGGCCAGCCCGTGTTCGTGATGGCCCGGCCCGACGGTCGCCAGGTGTGGGTCAACTTCTCGGTGCCCGACTACCACCGCGTGCAGGTCATCGACACCACCACGCAGAAGATCGTGCGCACGCTGGAGCCCGGCAAGGCCGTGCTGCACATGGAGTTCACGCCGCGCGGCGAATCGGTCTGGATCAGCTCGCGCGACGACCACCGCGTCAGCGTGATCGACACCCAGAGCTTTGCCACACAGGCCACCATGACGGTGGATTCCCCGAGCGGCATTTTCTTCACCTCCCGCGCAGCGCGGGTGGGGTTCTAGATGGACCCCCACCCCGACCTGCGCCTGACCTTGCTCAACCCTTGGCAGCGTGGCTTTCCGCTCGAACGTGAGCCCTTTGCGCACATCGCAAGCATCCAGGGACTGACCACCGATGAAGTCCTAGCCGGCTATGCCCGGCTGCAGAGTGATGGCGCTCTGAGCCGCATCGGCGGCGTGTTCGCGGGCAATGCCGGCGGCGCTGCGCTGCTGGCTGCCATGGCCGTTCCGCCCGAGCGCCTGGACGCCGTTGCCGCCGTGGTCTCCAGCCACCCCGGCGTGAACCACAACTACCAGCGCGAGCACCACTTCAACCTCTGGTTCGTGATGACCGGGCAGGACGATGCCGCCGTGCGTGCCGCCATGCGTTCGCTCGAAGAGGCTACGGGCCTCCCCGCCCTGCAGCTGCGCATGCAGCGCGCCTACCGCATCGACCTGGGCTTCGACCTGCGCGGCAGCACCGCCCCCGCGCCCATGGCGGCCGCGCGCGAGGCCACGCCGGTGCTCGATGCCGACCGGCCGCTCGCCGCCCTGCTCGAAGACGGCCTGCCGCTGGTGCCGCGCCCCTACGACGCCTGGGCACAGGCGCTGGGCCGCACGCCCGAATCCGTGCTGCACACGCTGCAACAGTGGCTGGACCAGGGCACGGTGCGGCGCATCGGCGCCATCGTGCGCCACCACGAGCTGGGCTTCGACGCCAACGCCATGACCGTGTTCAACATTCCCGACGCGCAGGTGGACGCCTTTGGCGAGGCCCTTTCCCGCATCAGCGGCGTGACGCTGGCCTACCGGCGCGAGCGCGCCGAAGGTTGGCCCTACAACCTGTACTGCATGGTGCATGGCCGCGGCCGCGCCGCCGTGCGGGACGTGATCGCGCGCGCCATCGCCGAGGCCGGCCTCGGCGGCTTTCCGCACGAGGTGCTGTTCTCGTGCCGCCGCTTCAAGCAGACTGGCCCGTGGCGCTTCCGCGCCCTGCCCACCGCCACGGCCCCGGACGCCGCCGCCACACCGGAGGTGCTCGATGCTGTCGCCGGATGACACCCGCCTGCTGGAGCGCCTGCACGGCGACCTGCCGCTGACGGAGCGGCCCTTCGCCGATGTGGCGGCCGAGTTCGGCTGGACCGAGGAATATGTCATCGGTCGGCTCTCGGCCCTGCTGGAAAGCGGCATGCTCACGCGCTTTGGGCCGCTGTTCCAGATCGAACGCGCGGGCGGTTTGTTCGTGCTCGCCGCCATGGCCGTGCCCGAGGAGCGCTACGAGGCTGTCACGGCCCAGGTCAACGCCCACCCCGAGATCGCGCACAACTACCGGCGCGACCATGCGCTGAACATGTGGTTCGTGCTCGGCACCGAGACGCCGGCGCAGTGCGCGGCCGCGATTGAACGCATCGAGGCCGAAACGGGCCTCCCCGTGCTGGCTTTCCCCAAGGAACGCGAGTTCTTCGTTGAACTCAAGCTCCCCCTGACCAGCGGAGTGCAGCATGGCGCTTGACGATTTTGACCGCCAGCTGATCGCTGCCACCCAGGGCGGCCTGCCGCTGGTACCCCGCCCCTACGATGCCGTGGGCGAGCGCCTGGGCGTGAGCGGCCAGCAGGTGCGCGAGCGCCTGGCGCAGATGCTGGAGAGCGGCCTCATCCGCCGCATCGGCGCCGTGCCCAACCACTACCGCCTGGGCTTCACCGCCAACGGCATGAGCGTGTGGGACGTGGACGACGCGCTGGTGGACCAGCTTGGCGAACGCATCGGCCAACTGCCCGGCGTGAGCCACTGCTACCGCCGCCCGCGCCGCCTGCCCAGCTGGCCGTACAACCTGTTCGCCATGCTGCACGGCCGCACGCGCGCTGAGGTCGAACAGCAGGCCGTGCAGTTGCAAGAACTGCTGGGCTCCGCCTGCCGGGGCCACGACATTCTTTATTCCACCGCCATCCTCAAGAAGACCGGCCTGCGTCTTCGGCAAAGCCAAGAAAGCTAACCATGTTCCGCATCAGCCAATACATGCGCGAGCTCGCGCAAGCCCAGGCGACTGGCACCTACCCCGTTCCCGCACGCCGGGGCAGCGGTCAGCCGCCCGGCCCGGTGGTGATCTGGAACCTGATCCGCCGCTGCAACCTCACCTGCAAGCACTGCTACGCGCTGTCGGCCGACCACGACTACGAGGGCGAGCTGTCCACGCAGGAAGTGTTCGGCGTGATGGACGACCTCAAGGCCTACCGGGTGCCGGTGCTGATCCTCTCGGGCGGCGAGCCGCTGATGCGGCCCGACATCTTCGAGATCGCCGAGCGCGCCCGGGACATGAAGTTCTACACGGGCCTGTCGACCAACGGCACGCTGATCGACGAGCCCATGGCCGACCGCATCGCCACCATGGGCTTCGACTACGTGGGCATCAGCCTGGACGGCCTGCGCGAGACACACGACTTCTTCCGCCGCCTCGATGGCGCCTTCGACCGCAGCCTCGCTGCCGTGCGCTACCTGCACCAGCGCGGCGTGAAGGTGGGCCTGCGCTTCACCATGACGGCCATGAACGCGCACGACTTCCCGGCGCTGCTCGACCTGATGCGCCAGGAGGCCGTGGACAAGTTCTACTTCTCGCACCTCAACTACGCCGGGCGCGGCAACATCCACCGCGGCAAGGACGCGCAGTTCCAGGCCACGCGCGATGCGCTCGACCTGCTGTTCGAGCGCGCCTGGCAGTCCGCGCTGGAAGGCCGCGAGGAAGACTACGTCACCGGCAACAACGACGCCGACGGCCCTTACCTGCTGCAATGGGTGCGCGAACGCATGCCGCAGTGGGAGGCACCGCTGCGCGAGCGCCTCATCGCCTGGGGCGGCAATTCGAGCGGCGTGAACGTGGCCAACATCGACAACCTGGGCACCGTGCACCCCGACACCATGTGGTGGCACCACGACCTGGGCAACGTGCGCCAGCGCCCGTTTTCAAGCATCTGGTCCGACACCTCCGAGCCGCTGATGGCCGGTCTCAAGGCCAAGCCGCGCCCGGTGGGCGGGCGCTGCGCCAGCTGCAATTATTTCGAAATCTGCGGCGGCAACACGCGCGTGCGCGCCCAGCAGCTCACCGGCGACGCCTGGGCCGAAGACCCCGGCTGCTACCTGCGCGACGATGAAATCGGCCTGGCCTCGGGCAGCGACGCGCAGCGCGTGGCGGTCACGCCGTTCAGCAACCGCCGCCGCACCATCGAAATCCACCCTGAGTCCGAGGGTGTGTGAGCGCCTACGGCACTGGCTGGCTGGCGCCGGCCAGTTGGCCCTGAGTGCGGGGCTGCTCTGGATGGGCGTGGATCTGGCCCACGCGCAAAACACGCCACCAGCTCCTGCCGCGGCCGTCGCCATTGATGCGTCAGCGCTGTACCAGCAGCATTGCGCTGCGTGCCACGGCACGCAGCGCACGGGGGGCATGGGCCCAGCCTTGCTGCCCGAAAGCCTTGAACGCCTGCGCCGCGCCGAGGCGCTGAAGGTCATCGGCACAGGCCGCGCGGCCACGCAGATGCCGGGCTTTGCCGCCGCGCTGTCGGCCGCCGAGATCGCCGCGCTGGCCGGCTGGATCTACCAGCCCGTGGAGCCCGCGCCCGCCTGGAGCGACGCCGACATCCGCGCCTCGCGCGCCGCCCCTGCACCCACGAAGCCGCTGGCCGACAAGCCGGTGTGGCAAGCCGACCCAATGAACGTGTTCCTGGTCGTCGAGGGCGGTGACCACCATGTCTCGGTGCTCGACGGCGACCGTTTCGAGGTCATCCACCGCTTCGCCAGCCGCTACGCACTGCACGGCGGCCCCAAGTTTTCGCCCGACGGGCGTTACGTGTTTTTCGGCTCGCGCGACGGCTGGATCACCAAGTACGACCTGTGGAACCTGGCCGTGGTCGCCGAGGTGCGCGCCGGCCTGAACATGCGCAACGTGGCCGTGAGCGGCGACGGCCGCTGGGTCATGGCCGCCAACTACCTGCCGCGCACCGTGGTGCTGTTCGACGCCGACCTGCAACTGGTCAAGCGCTATGACGCCACCACGCTCGACGGCAAGAGCGCCTCGCGCGCCTCGGCGGTGTACGACGCCGCGCCGCGCAAGAGCTTCGTGGTGGCACTCAAGGACATCCCCGAGGTCTGGGAAATCTCCTACGACCCCCAGGCCGAGCCCATTTACGACGGCCTGGTGCACGACTACAGGATGGGCGAGGGCCTGCCCAAGCCGGGCTTCCAAGGCGTGCGCCGCACGCCGCTGGACGAGCCGCTGGACGATTTCTTCTTCGACCAGAGCTACCGCCATGTGCTCGGTGCCACGCGCCCCAAGGCCGGGAGCAGCGAGGGCGCATCCGCCCAGGTGGTGAACCTGGACGCGCGCCGCAAGATCGCCGACCTGCCCATCGCCGGCATGCCGCACCTGGGCTCGGGCATCACCTTCGCCTGGAACGGCACCACGGTGCTGGCCAGCCCGAACCTCAAGGACGGCGCCATCGACGTGATCGACATGAAGACCTGGCGCACGGTCAAGACCATCCCCACGCCGGGTCCGGGCTTCTTCATGCGCAGCCACGAGAACACGCGCTACGCCTGGACCGACTCGATGATGAGCCCGAAGGCCAAGGACACGCTCACGCTGATCGACAAGGCCACGCTGGAGCCCGTGGCCAGCCTGCGCGAGCCCGGCAGGACGCTGGCGCACATCGAGTTCACCAAGGACGGCCGTTACGCCCTGGCCAGCGTGTGGGAGATGGACGGCGCCCTCATCGTGTACGACGCGCAGACGCTCAAGGAAGTCAAACGCCTGCCCATGAGCAAGCCTGTGGGCAAGTACAACGTGTGGAACAAGATCACGCGCTCAGAGGGCACGTCTCACTGAGGAACACCCCCCTGTGGCGCTGCGCGCCTTCCCCCCGCTCTCGCATTGCTGCGCAATGCGGGCAGGGGGACGCTCCCGGCGCGGCGGGGCGGCCCTTGCGCGGGAGCCCTGGTCTGGACCGCGCCTGTTTCGAGGGCATGGACAATGCGGCCTGTCTTGGAGCAACTGATATGGAATCCAACACCATCACCCGCATCAATCCCCAGTCCCAATGGTCGGACGCCGTGGTGCACCAGCACACGGCGTACTTTGTGGAGGTGCCCGAGAGCGGCGCCGACATTGCCAGCCAGACGCAGGCCCTGTTCGCGCAGGCCGAGCGCACCATGGCGCTGTGCGGCACCGACAAGCGCCATATCCTGATGGCGACGATCTACCTCAAGCACATGGCCGACCGCGCCGCCTTCAACGCGCTGTGGCAGGCCTGGCTGCCCGAAGGCTGCGCCCCGGCGCGGGCCTGCGTGAGCGCCGAGCTGGCCAGCCCGGACTATCTGCTGGAGATCGTGTTCACCGTGGCGGTGCCGCGGGTCTAGCCTGCACCACCGCCTCATCGCGCGCGATGCGGCCATCGACCAGCTCCACCAGCCGGTCGCAGCGCGCCGCCAGGCGCGGGTCGTGGGTGACAACGATGAAGGCCGTGCCGCGCTCGGCGTGGATGTGGCGCAGTAGCGCAAACACGTCATCGGAGGACGCAGTGTCCAGGTTGCCCGTGGGCTCGTCAGCCAGCACCAGCGGCGGGTCCATGACCAGCGCGCGCGCAATCGCCACGCGCTGCTGCATGCCGCCCGACAGCTCCGAGGGCCGCTTGTGCAGGGCGGCCGCCAGGCCGACGGCATCGAGCAGTTCGCGTGCCTTGGCCTCGGCTGGGGCGCTGACCCGGCCCGCGTGCATCAGCGCGGGCAGCGTGACGTTTTCCAGCGCCGTGAAGGCGGGCAGCAGGTGGTGGAACTGGAACACGAAACCCAGCGTGCTGCGCCGGCGCAGCGTAAGCTCGGCATCCGGCAGGCCACGCACCGAATCGCCCAGCAGCCGATAGTCTCCCTCGGTCATGCGTTCGAGCAGGCCCAGGATATTGAGCAGCGTGCTCTTGCCCGAGCCCGAAGGACCCATCAGCGCGAGAAACTCGCCGCGCTGCACGCGCAGATCGATCCCGTGCAACACCTCGGCCTCGTTGGGCTGGCCCAGGTTGTAGCGTTTGCGCAGGCCCTGCAGTTCGATCAGCATCGCCGCACCCCGTCACATGCGGATGGCCTGCGCCGGATCCATGGCCGCCGCTCGGCGCGCCGGCGCCACGGCGGCGAGCACCCCGCAGAGCGTGGCGATCAGCGCCACGCGCAGCGCGGTGGGCACCGGCACGGTGATGGCAAACAGCGGCAGCCCATCCGAGCCGCGCACAAACGTGGTGAAGGCCCAGACCAGCGCCACCGCCAGGGCGATGCCCAGCAGCGAGCCCAGCGCCCCCACCACCGCGCCCTGCAGCAGGAAGACACGCTGCATCTGACCGCGCGTGGCGCCCATGGCGCGCAGGATGCCGATCTCGCGCCCCTTTTGCACGACAGAAACCACCAGCACGCTGGCAATGCCCAGCACCACCACCACGAGCACCACCGCGCGGATGATGGTGGTGCTGACGCTCTGCGCGTTGAGCGCCGAAACGAGTTGGGCGTTGCTCTCCTGCCAGCTTTCCACGCGCAGCGGGTGCTGGCGGCGCAGGCTGTCGGCCAGGGCCTGCGCGGCCCAGACGTCGGCCACCGTCAGGTCCAGGTGCGTAGCGCCGCCGGGCAGTCCCTGCAGGTTTTGCGCGGCGCGCAGGGGCACGATCACGGTGCGGCGGTTGAGGTCCTTCACGCCCAGGTCCACCAGCGCGGTCACACGCGCAGCGTCACTCACCAGGCCGGTGCGCAGGGTGAGGCGGTCGCCCACGCGCAGGCCCAGGTCGGCGGCCAGCTCGCGGCCGATGATGGCCTCGCCCGGCTGCAGGCTGGCGCGCCCCGCCACCACCTTGGAACGCAGGTTGACGATGCGGTCGTAGCGCTCCAGCTCCACCCCCATCAGCGCAATGGCCAGAGCCGCCTCGCCGCGCAGCGCCAGGCCCGCGCCTGACACCATGGGCGACACCGCTGCCACGCCCGGCGTGGACTGCAGCACCGGCAGCAGCGCCTGCCAGTTGGCCACGGAGCGCAGGCGCTGGGCGCGCGGCTGGGTATCGCTGAGCACGGCCGTGCCGGCCTCCAGGCGGGCGGCTGGCGTTACCATATCCTCAGGCGCGCGCAGGCTGATGTGCGCCTGCGCGCCCAGCGTCTTGGCCAGGGTGTTGGCCTGCAGCCCTTCGATGAGCGCAGAGATGTAGGCCACCACGGCGACCCCAGCCGCCACGCCCACGATGATGAGCAGGGTCTGCATGCGCCCCTCGCGCAGGAAGCGCCAGGCCACCTGCCACTCGAAGCCCGGCCAGTAGCGCCGCATCAGCGCCCCATGCCTTGGGCCAGGGCCGCACCGGCCGCGCCGCCCTCACCCATGCGCACCCCGGCAGCCGGCTCCCAGGGCACGGGCCGCGGGCGCACGCGCTGGCCTGGTTGCACGGCAGCGGCGCGCAGCACCCAGTCCTCGGCCGAGAGCCCCTCCTGCACCGCGAAGGCGTCGAGCGTGCGCAGGCCCACGCGCACACGGCGCAGTTCGGCCCGGCCGTCGCGGGCCACCAGCAGTTGCGCCACATCGCCGTCGATGGGCGTGCGCAGCACCGACAGCGGCAGCGCCAGGGCGCGCTCGCTGCGGCCGGTTTCCACCTCCACGGAGAGCGTCATGTCTTCGCGCAAAAAATCGGGTGGCGCCTTTTCCAGTGCCAGTTTGACCTCGATGGCACCGCGCTGCGCGTCTACCCCCGGAGCCAGGGACTGCACCCGCGCCGCGAACGGCTGACCGGCAAAGGCGTCGGCCAGCACGGCGGCACGCTGGCCCGGCTGCAACTGCTGCAGAAAGCGCTCGTCCACCTGGGCCACGAGCTGCGTGGGGCCGTCCAGCGCCAGCGTCAGCAGAGCCTTGCCGGGCTGCACGATCTGGCCCGGCTCCACGCTGCGCAGGATCACGCGCCCATCGCCGCCCGCGCGCAGCGCGGTCTGCGCCAGCCGGGCCTGGGCTGCCTGGGTGGCGGCGCGCGCGGCGTCCCACTGGGCCTGGGCCTGCGCGGTATCGGCACCGGCATCGCCCTGGGCCTGCCACTGGGCCTGGGCAGCGGCCTGCTGGGCCAGCGCCACATCGAGCGCACGGCGCGCTTCGTCGCGCTGGGCCGGGCTGTAGAAGCCCTGGGCCACCAACGGCTCCACGCGCTCGAACTGGGCCCGTGCGGCGCGCACGCTGGCGTCGGCCTGGGCCAGCGCCGCCTGCGCCGCCTGGCGGCCCGTGCCGCGCAGGCCCGCCAGACGCGCACGCGCCTGCTGCTCGACCGCCTGGGCCTGCGCCAAGGCGGCCTGGGCCTCGTCGGATTCAAGCTGCACCAGCACCTGGCCGGCGCGCACGTGCGCGCCCTCATCCACCGCCACGCGCGCCACGCGTGCCGTCACCGTGCTGCCCAGCTCCACCCGCGTGAGGCTTTCCACGCGCGCGGAGAACTGCAGGCTGCGCACCAGCAGCCCCTGGCGCGGCTGCACGGCATCGACCGGCGCGGGCCGGGCGGCCAGCCAGGCCGCGCCCACCAGCAGCAGCACCAGCGCGCCCGCCACGAGGGCGCGGCGCCCGTGCAGCGCTGTCATGCGCCGGCCCCGAACAGATCGGCCCCACCCCGCCCCGCAGGCGGCTGCAGCCCCAGGTGACGCCACGCAGCCTGGGTGGCGATGCGCCCGCGCGGCGTGCGTTGCAGATAGCCCTGCTGGATGAGGTAGGGCTCGATCACATCCTCGATGGTGCCGGCCTCTTCGCCAATGCTCGCAGCGATGTTGTCCAACCCCACCGGGCCGCCGTCAAAGCGGTGGATCACGGCCTCCAGGAGCTTGCGATCCATCACGTCGAAGCCCTGCGGGTCCACGTCGAGCATGGCCAGCGCGCGGTGGGCCATGTCCTGCGTGATGCGGCCGTCGCCCTTGACTTCGGCATAGTCGCGCACGCGGCGCAGCAGGCGGTTGGCGATGCGCGGCGTGCCGCGCGAGCGGCGCGCGATCTCGAAGCCGCCCGCGTCGTCGATGGGCGCGCCCAGCAGCCCCGCGCTGCGCATCACGATGCGCGCCAGCTCCTCGGGCGTGTAGAACTCCAGCCGCGCCACGATGCCGAAGCGGTCGCGCAGCGGGTTGGTGAGCATGCCCGCGCGCGTGGTGGCGCCCACCAGCGTGAAGGGCTGCAGGTCGAGCTTGATGCTGCGCGCCGCCGGCCCCTCGCCGATCATGATGTCGATCTGGTAGTCCTCCAGCGCGGGGTACAAGATCTCCTCGACCACGGGCGAGAGGCGGTGGATCTCGTCGATGAACAGCACATCGTTGCGCTCCAGGTTGGTCAGCAGCGCGGCGAGGTCCTTGGGCTTTTCCAGCACCGGGCCGCTGGTCTGGCGCAGGTTCACGCCCAGTTCGGCGGCGATGATGTGCGACAGCGTGGTCTTGCCCAGCCCGGGCGGGCCGAACAGCAGCACATGGTCCAGCGCCTCCGCGCGCTTTTTCGCCGCACCGATGAAGATTTCGAGCTGCTCACGTGCCTTGGCCTGGCCCACGTACTCCTGCAGCAGCTTGGGCCGCAGGGCGCGCTCCAGGGCTTCCTCCTGAGGCGAAGAAGGCGCTGCAGACACGACCCGCTTGGGGGGGGCGGGAGTGAAATCGTCGGTGTGGATGGTCATGCTTGACTGCACGACGCTCTATTTAGTGGTCCAAGCGTAATAAACCGGACCTTCATAGGAAAATTCTTTATTATATGCAATCACGAAATCTCTTTCCAAAGTATTGATCGTATAAAAATGCGCGCCAGTTTTGGAATTAAAAAACCTATACATTGCCACACTGTCATTTCCACCTCCCTGCTGCGCATACCATTGCGAGCCTTCAAAATTATAGTTTTTCAAAAGTGCGATAACATTATCGCGCTCCGAAGGACTGATGGTATAAAAGTGCGCTCCTGAAACAGAATTGTAAAATCGATAGACTGGACTGAGTCCCGACCCCGCCCCTGCATAAGCATAAAACAAGGCCCCTTCATAATTGAATTCCTTAAGAGACGCAATGATATTGTCTCGCTCCGGAACGCTCATAGTATAAAAATGTGCACCAGTTTTTGTATTATAGAACCTATAAACCGGAACCCGCTTGTATCCTTCTGTTGCAGATGCAAGCCATTCTTTTATTTTTGCAGCGTATGCAACGTCAAACCGTCCGTAAATATCCAAGGAATTGGTTGTCGTGCATGCTGCCGCTCCGCCATACAAGGTGCCAATCACATAGCCATCCTTCCATATCGCAGAACCACTACTACCACCCTCAGTTGTGCCTTGAGACCAGTTAACTGTGTAGAATTTTCCAGTAGTTCCAAAACAACTGAATTCACTACCTTCTCCCGGAAAGCACGAAGTGAAGCCCCTCAAACTGCCAAAACTGATTTTTTGCAAATCCCCTCGAGGATGATGTATCCCTACCACCGAAGCGCCAAAACCCTGCGCACTTGCATCCCACCCCGCAAAGGTGGCACCCGCTGGCGGTGTGTCTGTCAAGCGCATAAACGATATATCTGTTTCCGTGGACGCATAAAGAAGAGTAGCCCCATTAAATCTTCTAGAAGTGCTATTAGAAAGCGTCAAATTATTACAACTAGGAGATCTATAAAACCAGTCTGTTTGGAGTGTGCTAGCAACCGTCTGACTGGAAATACAATGATTTGCGCTCAAAAAATAGGGCGTGCCACTCCCTTCTTTGTCGTTCAACAAAGTCCCTGAGCAGACATAAGTCTGCCCGTTTCGGGTGAATAACATGCGCGCAACAGCATTGCGTTTACTGGCATGCTCGTCATAACAATTTGAATCGAGATGGCAACTCGCAGATTCACCAATCTTTGCGAATCTTAACTCCCGTTCGGTAGGCAACGAAATATTTTCGAAAATTTCAGATACTGCTGGAATAGTGAAACTAACATTATTTACGTCAATCCCTGGCGGCAATTCTATTTCGAGGACAACATGCGCGTGCCCAATATCCGGAGTCCACCATGTGCGCCCTTCGTCAGAAAGGTCGCCAGAATCTAAATTGATCTTTATCATCTGCAGAATTTGCGCACCAGACAATTGAAAGACCATCTCCGGGCGCTCTGGAGAATATACACGCACAATAGCCTCCCCTGGAAGCATGGAAATACGCACCCCCATGCGCAGTCCAAAGGCGTCATTTAGTTTGAAACCCAGGGCAGATTTCCATCCATTAGATGGGGTTTTCTCCCATTGCAAGTGGTTTTTTATACCCTGCACAGTTCGAGTTTGCTCAACAGTACGGGAATGCCCAATCAAACGAGCGCCTCTCATCTCCACAAGCTGCACCTTAGGCTTTGCCACATTGCCCAAGCCAATGATGCTGGGCTTCACGCGGTCAGAAACCGGCGCTGACTTGACACTGCTAGGTTCCTGAACAGCATCTGCGGATTGCACGCGTGACTCCACACGCGTGACCATGGAAACTTGCTCCCCAGAACCTCCGCCACATCCTGCGATCAATACTGAAAGCAAGATCCCGCCCAACTGTCTCTTGTTACGTTGCTCCATAAATGAAACCATATTTTTCCTTTC
The DNA here is from genome assembly GCF_022760965.1 of Simplicispira sedimenti. Classification (NCBI taxonomy): domain Bacteria; kingdom Pseudomonadati; phylum Pseudomonadota; class Betaproteobacteria; order Burkholderiales; family Comamonadaceae; genus Simplicispira; species Simplicispira sedimenti. The sequence continues at coordinate 126,360 of NZ_JAKVIJ010000003.1, read as the reverse complement.
GGTGGGTGGCTGAACAGGTCGCCACTATTTCGCCAGCGCCTTGAGCGCCAGCTTGATCCCCTCACTGACCGCCACATCCCCAGGCAAAGCCTTGAGTGCAGCCGCCGCTTCCTTGTCGTTGTACCCCAAAGCGAGCAGCGCCTGAAGAATATCGCCCTGCGCACCGCTGGCCTGGGCAGCGCTTGCCGTACCCAATGTATCGCCCAATTTGCCCTTGAGTTCCAGTAACAAGCGCTCGGCGGTCTTCTTGCCGATACCCGGCACCTTGACCAGCCGCCCGGCCTCCTGCAAGGCCACGGCCTGGGTCAGATCGTCCACGTCCATGCCGCTGAGGATGGACAGCGCTGTGCGCGGCCCCACGCCGGATATCTTGATGAGTTCACGAAACGCCGCGCGCTCGCGCGCCGTGGCAAAGCCATACAGCAATTGCGCATCCTCGCGCACGATGAACTGGGTGAGCAGGCTCACCGTCTGGCCCACCGCAGGCAGGTTGTAGAACGTGCTCATGGGCACCTGCACCTCGTAGCCCACGCCATGACAGTCCACCAGCACTTCGGGCGGGTTCTTTTCCAGCAGCTGGCCGGTCAATTTGCCTATCATTGAAATCCTTTGCCGCGACGAGGCGGCCAACGACTGGGATTATCCGCGTGATACTGCGCCACACCTTCACCCCCCACAACAACATCCGCCTCACGCACCTGTGCGGCCCGGCCGACAGCCACCTGCGCACCATCGAGGCGGCGCTGCAGGTGAGCATTGCGCACCGGCACGAGCAGTTCAAGGTGGACGGCCCGAAGGCCCGCGCCACGCAGGCGCTGGAGGTGCTGCAGGCCGTCTACGAACTGGCCGACCGCCCCATCACCGAAGAGCACCTGCAGCTCATGCTGGTGGGCGACAGCGCCCTGGCCGCCGAAACCGAGGGCGGCCCGGCGCCGCTGAACACCCGCCGCGCCGACCTGCGCGCGCGCACACCCACGCAGGCCCTGTACCTCGACAACATCGCCACGCACGACATCACCTTCGGCATCGGCCCGGCGGGCACCGGCAAGACCTACCTCGCCGTGGCCTGCGCGGTCGATGCCCTGGAACGCAGCAACGTGCAGCGCATCGTGCTCACGCGACCGGCCGTGGAAGCAGGCGAGCGCCTGGGCTTCCTGCCCGGCGACCTCGCGCAGAAGGTGGACCCCTACCTGCGCCCGCTGTACGACGCCCTCTACGACCTCATGGGCTACGACAAGGTACAGAAGGCCTTCGAGCGCAATGCGCTGGAAATCGCGCCGCTGGCCTTCATGCGCGGGCGCACGCTGAACAACGCCTTCGTCATCCTCGACGAGGCGCAGAACACCACGCCCGAACAGATGAAGATGTTCCTCACGCGCATCGGCTTCGGCTCGCGCGCCGTCGTCACCGGCGACGTGAGCCAGATCGACCTGCCCAAGGGGGCGCTGAGCGGCCTGGTCGACGCCGAACGGGTGCTCAAGCGCGTCAAGGGCATCGCGGTGACACGCTTCACCAGTGCCGACGTGGTGCGCCACCCGCTGGTGGCGCGCATCGTCGATGCCTACGACGCCCAGCGAGGCCGCCGCAGCGCCGACTGACACCCACAAATACTCATAAATCAATAGCTGCTCGCGCAATCAGGACGGGCGCTGGAGGCCAAAATGGCTCTAAACCACCTCACCCTCTCCCTGCAGTTTGCCCGCAGCGACGACACAGCGGCCCACCGCGCCGTGCTGCCGCGCCACAAGGTCGCGCGCTGGATCCGCCACGCCCTCGCCCAGGACGCCGAAATCACCGTACGCATCGTCGGCGAGGACGAAGGCCGCCAGCTCAACCGCGACTACCGGCACAAGGACTACGCCACCAACGTGCTGACCTTCGACTACACGCAGGAGCCGGTGGTCACCGCCGACCTGGTGCTCTGCGCCCCCGTGGTCGAGCGCGAGGCACGCGAGCAGAACAAAAGCCTGGAAGAGCACTACGCCCACCTGCTGGTGCACGGCACGCTGCATGCCCAGGGCTGGGACCACGAAACCAGCGAGCAGGATGCACAGGAGATGGAGGCCTACGAAACTTCCATCCTGCAGGAACTGGGCTACGCCGACCCCTACGCCCCATAGCCTGCCCCGCGACCGCACACCCTCCGGCAAAGCAGTTGGTACTTTTGAGGTGCCAATCTACCCATCAGCTTCAAAAATCTCCACCTAAGATAGCCGCAATAGCCCGCAATCATCTTTGAACAGGCCCTTACGGACCCGGGCCTGAAGGAGACCCCTTGGACACCATCCTGCTGCTCGCCGCCGCCTTCATCGCTGGCGCCCTCAACGCCGTCGCCGGAGGCGGCAGCTTTCTGACCCTGCCCGCGCTCGTGTTCACCGGCGTGCCGCCCGTGGCAGCCAATGCCACGGGCACGGTGGCGCTGCTGCCAGGGTATATCGCCGGGGCCTGGGGCTTTCGTGAAGACACCGCGCCGCCACCGGGCCTGTCGATGCGGCTGCTGGTGGTGCTCTCGCTGGTAGGCGGTGCAGCCGGCGCGGCGCTGCTGCTGGTCACCCCCGACGCCACCTTCCGCAAGGTGGTGCCCTGGCTGCTGCTGGCGGCCACGGCGCTGTTCGCCTTCGGGCCCTGGCTGCGCGCGCGGCTCGCGGGCGGCAAGCCCTCCACCGCCCGCGCCACCGTCGGCGTGCTGGCCGTGGCGGGCTACGGCGGCTACTTCAACGGCGGGCTGGGCATCCTGCTGCTGGCTCTGTTCGGCCTGCTGGGCCAGACCAACCTCAACGCCATGAACGGGCTGAAGAACTGGGTGTCGGCCTTGCTGACAGCCATCGCCGTGGCCATCTACGCCGCAGGCGGCGTGGTGCATTGGCCCCAGGCACTGCTGATGATGCTGGCCGCCACGGCCGGCGGCTACGGCGGCGCGCGCGTGGCGCGCAGGCTGCCCGCGCCGGTGCTGCGCTGGGGCATTGTGGCCACAGGCCTGGTGATGGCGGGGCTGTTCTTCTGGCGGCAGTGAACAACCACACAACGCCTCCCCCCGGCCCAAGACACACAAACGAGCGCGCGCTCTGGGTCATGCTGCTGGCGCTGCTCAGCGGCTTCGCGCTCAGCCAGGCGTTCCGCACCACCACCGCCATCCTGGCCCAGGGGCTGACGGCGGAGTTCGGGCTGTCCGCCCAGTCGCTGGGCGCCTTCGCCGGGCTGTTCGGTCTTTCCTTCGGAGTGGCCCAACTGTTGATGGGCGTGGGCCTGGACCTGTACGGTCTGCGCCGCACCGTGCTCACCGCCTTTCCGCTGGCGATTGCCGGTGCGACACTCTCCGCTCTGGCACCTGGCTATGCCGGGCTGATGGCGGGCCAGTTGCTGATCGGCATGGGCTGCTCGCCCGCCTTCCTGGCGTGCACGCTGTTCATCGCGCGGCACTTTCCGGCGGATCGCTTCGCTTTTCTCTCGGGCGTGGCCATGGGCGTGGGCGGGCTGGGCCTGCTATTCACCGGCACCCCGCTCGCCTGGCTGGTGCAGCACGGCGGCTGGCGCACCGGATACGCAGCGCTGGCCGGCTTGAGCGCGCTGTCGTGGCTGCTGATCTACCTGCGCGTGCACGAGCCCCCACTGCCCACCCCGCCCGCAGCCGCGCAAGAAACCTGGGGCCAGGCCCTGCGCGGCTTTGCCGAGCTGCTGCTCCTGCCCCACACCTGGGGCATCCTGCTGCTGGGCATGTCGGGCTACGCTGCCTTCCTGTCCCTGCGCGGCCTGTGGCTGGCGCCGCTGCTGATGGACCGCTTCCACTTCACGCTGGTGGACAGCGGCAACGTCGCACTCGCCCTGTCGCTCATCGCGCTGTTCGCACCCGGCCTGTCGGGCCGGCTGGACCCCGGCACCGCAAAGCGCCGGCCATGGATCGCCAACGCCTCGCTGCTGATGGCCGCGCTGTTCGTGGCGCTGGCACTGCTGCGTCAGCAGGCCGGCGCCAGCGTGGCGCTGATCCTGCTGATGGGCCTGCTGTCGGGCTATGGCGTGCTGCAGTACGCCGACGTGCGCGCCTCCTACCCACCCGCGCTGACGGGCCGCGCCCTGTCGGCCTTCACCATGGCCATGTTCCTGGGCGTGGCGCTGATGCAGTGGTTCACCGGCATCGTCGCCACCTGGGCCGAGCAGCGCGGCACCGACCCGCACACCGCCGTCATGCTGGCCATTGCGGGCTGGCTGGCGCTGGCTTCGCTGGCGTTTCGGGTACTGCCGAAGTCACCATTGCTGGCCAACCAAAAATAAAAAAACAACCTCAGCGCATATCTATCAAGCGCCAGCAGCTATCATTTTTGAATCGAACCCGGGCATGGTTCCATGCGCATCGGAATCGTCACCGGCCCGTCGTTGACCAGGTGCACCTGCATGTCGGCGGCAAACCGGCCCGTCTGCACCACGGGGTGCGCGGCGCGCGCCTGGGCGACCACGTAGTCGAACAGCCGCCGCCCCTCATCGGGCGCGGCGGCCTGGCTGAAGCCGGGGCGGTTGCCGCTGGAGGTGTCGGCGGCCAGGGTGAACTGGCTCACCAGCAGCAGGCCGCCACCGATGTCCTGCACGCTGCGGTTCATCTTGCCAGCCTCGTCGCTGAAGATGCGCAGCTTGAGGATCTTGGACAGCAGCCTGTCGGCCTCCTGCTCGGTGTCGCCGCGCTCGGCGCACACCAGCACCAGCAGGCCCGCGCCGATGGCGCCCACGGTCTCGCCCGCCACATCCACGCGCGCCTGGCTCACCCTTTGCAGAATCGCAATCATTTCAGTGCTCCAAGGCACATGCAACCGGCGCGGCCCAAGCCAGCGGCCACCGCGCAAGGGCCGCCCCGCCGCGCTGGTGGCGTCTCCCTGCCCGCATTGCGCAGCAATGCGAGAGCGGGGGGAAGGAGCGCAGCGACACAGGGGGGTGTTCCATCACACATCCTTCGGGTCGTCAAAATGGGCCTCTACGTCGGTGGGCAGCAGCTCGATGGTGGCGCGCAGGCCGGGCACGGCGGCCATCAGGGCGCGCTCGACCTGGCCGCGCAGCTCGGCGGCATGGTGCAGGGTCCAGTCGGCCGGCATGTGCATGTGCATATCGACAAAGCGGCGCTGCCCGGCGCGGCGCGTGGACACATGGTCGAAGCGCAGCGCCCCCGGCGGCTGGCCCTGCACGAAGCCTTGCAGCGTGGCCTCGATGGTGGCCTGCACCTCGGGTTCGGCGGCCTCGTCCATCAGGCCCTGCGTCGAGCGCCAGACCAGTTCCAGGCCTTCCTTGAGGATGTTGAGCGCCACCAGGATGGCTGCCGCGGCATCCAGCCACAACCAGCCTGTGAGGGCCGCGCCCACCAGACCCACCAGCACGCCGGCCGAGGTCCAGACATCGGTGACGAGGTGGCGCGCATCGGCCTCCAGCGCGATCGAACGGTGCTCGCGCGCGGCGCGGAACATGGCCCAGGCCAGCAGGCCGTTGAGCGCCGAGCTGAGCACCGACAGCCCCAGGCCCCAGCCCACCTGTTCCAGCGGCTGCGGGTCGAACAGCCGGTGCCCGGCCGCCCAGAGGATGCCGCCGGCCACGCCCACGATGAGCAGGCCCTCGAAGCCCGAGGAAAAGTACTCGGCCTTGTGGTGGCCATAAGGGTGGTTGTCGTCGGCCGGCAACTGCGCCACCGTCACCATGGCCAGGGCGAACACCGCGCTGGCGAGGTTGACGAAGGACTCCATGGCGTCCGACAGCAGGCCCACCGAACCCGTCACGTACCAGGCCAGGGTCTTGAGCGTGATGGTGAGCAGGGCCACGCCCACCGAGGCGCGCAGCAGGTTGGCGGGCGTCAGCCAGGGGCGAGGGAATGGGGCATTGGAAGACATGGCCCGGATTACACCAGACCCGCACCACCCCACCCCGTGCCAGAATCGCCGCCATGAACAAGGCATGGCACCGCCGCACCGCCGCCGCGCTGGCCTGCATCCTGGCCGCCGGTGGTGGTGCCGGGTGGCTGGCGCACGCGCGCCTGCAGCAGCTGCAGGCGTCCTTCGAGACCGACGCGCGCATCGTGCACCGCCTGCTGAGCCAGCGCGCGGTGCAGCACGACGCCATCCTCTCCACCCTGGCGCTGCTGCAGCCCGCCGAGCCCGGCCAGGGCGGCGCCGACGCCGCGCTGCCGCGCCTGCCCTCGGTGTACCCGCAGATCCTCGACGTGCTGCGCCGCCCGGCCGATGGCGCCTGGCCCGCCGCCGCGCCCGGGCTCGACACCGCCGAGGCCGCCTCGCGCGCCGCCGGCCACGCCACGCTGGCCCGGCCCGACCTCGCTGCAGGGCGCTACCACCTGGTGCTGGCCAGCACGCCGGCCAGCTACGCGCTGCACATCGACCTGCACGCCACCGTGCCGCGCGACGAATGGCCCATGGACCGCGCCGCCAGCCCCGTGCGCGTGACGCTGGAGCACGCCGGCCAGGCCTTCACCATCCAGAGCGGCCGCACGCCGGAGCGGGGCTGGGCCTACGGATTTCGCAAGACCCTGGCCTCACCGAGCCAGCCGCTCGATGTCGTGGCACGGCGCGTGGTCGGTTGGGACGAGCTGCCCTGGTTCGCCATGCTGGGCTGGTGCGCGGCCACCGCCGCCGCCGCCGTGGCCATGCGCATGCTGTGGCGCCACCGCGTGGCGCGCCGGCGTGCCGAGGAGCTGCTGCGCCTGGGCCAGGTGGCGCGCCTGAACACCCTGGGCGAGCTCGCCGCCGGCATGGCGCACGAGCTCAACCAGCCCCTCACCGCGCTGCTCTCGGGCACGCAGGCCGCGCAGCGCCTGCTGTGCGACGACCCGCCCGACCTGGAGACCGCGCGCACCGCCATGGCGCGCGCCGTGGAGCAGGCGCGCCGCGCCTCCGACGTGGTGGGCCGGCTGCGCCGCCTGGTCGAGCGCCCCGACCTCGCCAGCCAGGCGCAGCCGCTGCAGCTGCCCGCCGCCGTGCACGACGCGCTGCACCTGCTGGAACCCGAATGCCGCGCCCGCGCCGTGGTGCCCGAGGTGCACGCCGAGCCCAACCTGCCCGCCGTGCTCGCCGAGCCCGTGGCGCTGCAACAGATCGTGCACAACCTCGTGGTGAACGCGCTGCAGGCGCTGGAACAGGTGCCTGCCGCCGAGCGCCGGCTGGAACTGCACCTCACCGCACCCACCCCCGGCCAGGTGCAGCTCACCGTGCGCGACCACGGCCCGGGCATCCCGCCCGAGGCGCGCGAGCGCCTGTTCGAGCCCTTCTTCACCACGCGCGCAGGCGGCCTCGGCCTGGGCCTGCCGCTGTGCGAAAGCCTGGCCCAGGCCATGGGCGCCAGCCTCCAGCTCGCCCCCGGCCACGGCCGGGGCGCGGCCTTCGTGCTCCGCCTGCCCGCCGCCACCTCCAAGCCATGAACGACAGCGCCCCGTCCCTCTCGCCCCTCATCCACCTCGTGGACGACGACGCCGCCGTGCGCGAGGGTCTCTCCCTGCTCATCGCCACCGTGGGCCTGCGCGTGCAGGCCTGGGCCGATCCGCAAGCCTTCCTGGCGGGCTTTGACCGCGCCAGCATCGGCGCCGTCGTGCTCGACGTGCGCATGCCCGGCACCAGCGGCCTGGCCGTGCTGGAGCAGCTCCAGGCCCGGGGGGCGGACCAGCCCGTGGTCCTGCTCACCGGCCACGGCACGGTGGACATGTGCCGCCGCGCCTTCAAGGCCGGCGCGGCCGAGTTCCTCGAAAAACCGGTGCACGACGAGGTGCTCATCGAGGCCCTGCAAAACGCCGTGCGCCAGCATGTGCGCTCGCGCGAGCGCCACCAGGCCGACCAGCAGGCGCGCGAGCGCCACGCCCAGCTCTCGGCGCGCGAGCGCGAGGTGCTGGGCCTGATCGTCGAGGGGCTGACGAACAAGGAGATCGGCCGCGCGCTCGAACTCTCGCCCCGCACGGTGGAAACGCACCGCGCCAACCTGTTCGCCAAGCTGGGCGTGGACTCTCTGGCCCAGCTCATCCGGCGCTACGCCGCGCTCGTAGATACCCACCCAGACCCGTGAAACGCTGTTGACTTCGCCAGTGGCCGCCGCGCAAGGGCCGCCAGCATTCCCACGTGCGGGCGCTGGGAGCGTCCCCCTTCCCCATCGCGCAGCGATGCCAGAGAAGGGGCTGAGGGGCGCGGCTCCAAGCCTGCCTGCGCAGGCTTGGACGTCCCCGAAGGGTTGCCGTCTCTGGCGGCCGCATGGAGGCGCGCAGCGCCACAGGGGGTTGCCTCCTCAGTATTTCTACGGAGCCTTGCGCGTAGCCGTCCGCATGGCGCCGCACGGCGGCTTTTTCTACAGTTCTCCCACGGCGCCGCAACGGGTGGCGCCGAAGCACAAACACCGGAGAACACCATGCACCACATCCTCAAGACCACCGCCTTCGCCCTCGCCTTCATCGCCACGGCCGCCAGCGCCGAAGGCGTGCGCACCGAGCGCAACATGTCGCTCGACCTGGCCAACCAGATCGCCGCGCACACCGTCGCCGCCTGCACCGCCGGCGGCTACAACGTGACGGCCACCGTGGTCGACCGCGCCGGCACCGTGCGCGCCGTGCAGCGCGCCGACAACGCCGGCCCGCACACGCTGGAGGCCAGCCGCCTCAAGGCCTACACCTCGGCCTCGGCCAAGAACACCACGCTGGCCATCATGGAAGGTTCGCAGAAGAACCCCGCCGCGGCCAACCTGGGCCAGATCCCTGGCTACCTGCTGCTGGGCGGCGGCGTGCCGGTGAAGGTGGGCAACGAGGTCATCGGCGCCGTGGGCGTGGGCGGCGCGCCCGGCGGCCACCTGGACGAGCAGTGCGCCATGGCGGCCCTCGCCAAGGTCCAAGACCAACTGAAGTGAAACACCCCCCTGTGGCGCTACGCGCCTTCCCCCTTCTCTGGCATCGCTGCGCGATGCGGAAGGGGGACGCCACCAGCGCGGCGGGGCGGCCCTTGCGCGGTGGCCACTGGCCTGGGCAGCACCAGCAGCCAAGGCCGCAGATCCTGTGCAGCACAGAGATGATGAATTGAGAGGAACATGCCGTGTTTCGATGCCCTACCTTGCCGCTGGCACTGACCGCCGCACTGCTGCTGACGCCGCTGGCACAAGCCCAGGTGCCCCCCACGGCCAGCGAGATTGCCGCCTACCAGGGCCTGCACGCCGCCGCCGCGCGCGGCGATGTGCCGGCACTGCAGCGCCTGCTGGCCGCGCAGCCCGGCCCGGGCACCCTGAACGCACGCGATGCCCACGGGCGCACGCCGCTGCACGTGGCCACCTTCGCGCGCCAGCGCGAGGCGGTGCGCCTGCTGGCCCAGGCCGGCGCTGCGCTCGACCTGCTGGAGAACGACCGCTACGACGCCGTCACCATCGCCGCCGTGGCCGATGACGAGGACACGCTGCGCCTGCTGTTGCAGCTGGGCGCCAGCGCGAAGCAGGTGACCAGCCGCTACGACGGCACGGCGCTGATCGCCGCCGCCCACCTGGGGCACGCGGGCGTGGTGCGCCAGCTCATCGCGGCCGGCGCGCCGCTGGACCATGTGAACAACCTGCACTGGACGGCGCTGATCGAGTCCATCGTGCTCGGCGACGGCGGGGCGCGCCACCAGGCCACGCTGCAGGCGCTGCTGGACGCGGGCGCCAGCACCCGGCTCGCCGACCGCCATGGCAACACGCCACTGCAACTGGCGCGCCAGCGCGGCTATGACGCCATGGTGAAGATGCTGGAGGCGGCCGGCGCACGCCCGTGAAGGCGCGGAATGCTATTAAATCAGTAGCTGCCAGCGATTGATAGATAAGCGCTACAGGCCAATTTCATTCAGAGAATTCGCCGTCGGTCACCAGCCGCGCCTTCACGCTCTTGCCCTTGACGCGGCCGCTGTTGAGGCGCTGCACGGCTTGGGCGGCGATGGCGCGGTCCACTGCCACGTAGGTGGAGAAGTCGTTCACATTGATCTTGCCGACCTGCGCGCGCGTGAAGCCCATTTCGCCGGTGAGCGCACCCAGCACGTCGCCGGCGCGGATCTTCTCCTTGCGGCCGCCGATGATCTGCAGCGTGGCCATGGGCGGCAGCAGCGGGCCACTGCCGGTGGGCGTGAGTTCGGCCAGCGGGTACCAGCGCGACTCGCGGCCCTGCAGCTGCTCGATCTTGCCCACGCTGCCCATCTCGTCCAGGCTCGCCAGGCTCAGCGCCAGGCCCTCGGCGTCGCCCCGGCCGGTGCGGCCGATGCGGTGGATGTGCACCTCGGGGTCGGGTGTCACGTCCACGTTGATGACGGCGGCCAGGCTGGCGATGTCCAGCCCACGTGCGGCCACATCGGTGGCCACCAGCACCGAGCAGCTGCGGTTGGCAAAGCGCACCAGCACCTGGTCGCGTTCGCGCTGCTCCAGTTCGCCGAACAGCGCCAACGCGCTGTAGCCCTGCGCCTGCAGCACGGCCACGAGGTCGCGGCACTGCTGCTTGGTGTTGCAGAACGCGATGGACGACTCGGGCCGGAAATGGCCCAGCAGCAGCGACACCGCGTGCAGGCGCTCGGAATCCTTCACCTCGTACCAGCGCTGCTCGATCTTGGCCTCGGCGTGCTGCGCCTGCACCGTGACCTGCTGCGGGTTCTTCATGAACTGCGCGCTGAGCTTGGCGATGCCCTCCGGGTAGGTGGCCGAGAACAGCAGAGTCTGGCGTTCCTTGGGGCACTGGCGCGCCACGGTGGCGATGTCGTCGAAGAAGCCCATGTCGAGCATGCGGTCTGCCTCGTCGAGCACCAGGGTGTTCAGGGCTTCGAGCGTGAGGCTGCCACGCTCCAGGTGGTCCATCACGCGACCGGGCGTGCCCACCACGATGTGCGCGCCGTGCTCCAGGCTGGCGATCTGGCCGCGCAGCGGCACGCCGCCGCACAGTGTCACGACCTTGATGTTCTCCTCGGCGCGCGCCAGGCGGCGGACCTCGGTGGCCACCTGGTCGGCCAGCTCGCGCGTGGGGCACAGCACCAGCGCCTGCACGGCGAAACGGCGTGGGTTCAGGCGCGCCAGCAGGGCCAGGCCGAAGGCGGCCGTCTTGCCGCTGCCGGTGCTGGCCTGGGCAATCAGGTCCTGGCCCCGCAGCGCCAGCGGCAGGCTGGCCGCCTGGATGGGGGTCATCTGGGTGTAACCGAGCTGCTGCAGGTTGGCGAGCTGGGCGGCGCCCAGGGCCAGCGTGCTGAAGGCCGCGCCGGCTTGGTGGTCTTGGGAAGTCATGGGCAGGATTATCCGGCCCGGCGCCTCCGCGCCGTCACCCCCACAGCGCCATCACCCCCACGAAGGCCAGCGTATGCGCCACGATGCCCGGTGCCACGGCCAGCGCGTAGCGCCAGCCGCCGCTGGCCAGCGCCACCGCGCTCTTGCTGCCGGCATGCACCAGCAGCGCCGCCATCAGGGCCTGCGCCACGGCCGGCGCCATGGGGCTGGCGGGGCCGCCCTGCACCAACAGGGCCGCCGTCGCGGCGTGCACATCGGCCAGCGCGGCGAGCAGCGCGCCCGCCAGCATGCCGGCGTCGCCCTGCCAGCGCGTGAGCAGCTGCACGCCCAGTTGCACGGCCGTCAGCAAGGCGGCGATGAGCGCCGCGTCGCGCAGCTTGAACATGGCCGTGTCGGGCGGGAGTTGAGGACGGGTCGTTCCATCCTCCGGGCCGCCCGTCGCACCACGCACCCGCCACCAGCCCCAGGCCCCTGCCACCACGGCCCCGGCCAGCGCTGGCGCCCACAGCCGCGCCAGCCAGGCAGGCTGCACGGCGGCGGCCACCACGACGATCTGCGCCATGGTGGCCACACACGACAGCACGGCCGCGCCCGCCTGCGCGCGCACGGCCACGGTGCCCTCGCGCGCATCCATGCCCAGGCTGGCGATGGTTGCCGTGCTGGAGACAAACCCCGAAGCCAGCGCCGACAGCGCCATCGCCTGGCGTGCCTGCAGCAGGCGGCGACCCACATGCGCCAGCGACTGGATCACCAGCAGCACCAGCAGCAGGCGCATGACGACATGCGGGTTCAGCAGCCCCTGCCACAGCGCCTGATCGGGCACCAGCGGCGCCACCAGCAGCAGCAACGCCGCCAGGATCAGGCCGCTGCGCACCTCGACCGGCTGCAACCAATCGCGCGAGAACTGGTGCAGGCTGTCGCGCGCCGCCAGCAGGCCGGTGGCGGCAACGGCCAGCGCGGCGGCCAGCAACTGGTCGCTCGCGCACAGCACGCCGATCAGGTAGGCCAGCAGCAGGGCGATCTCGGTCGTCACGCCAGGGTCGCCCGAGCGGTCGCGCGCATAGGCCGTGACCGCCAGCGCCGCGATGAACACGCCCACCACGGCCACCAGAGCCGTGGAGCCGATCAACGCCGCCGCCGCGCCGCTGAGCGCGGCCAGCGCGAACGAGCGCACCCCCGCCAGCGAACGGAACGGCCCGTCCCCCTTGCGCCGTTCGCGCTCGATGCCCATGAGCAGCCCACAGCCCAGTGCACTGGCCAGCACCGCCATGGCGGCAGAAAAATCACTGCTTGCCTGCATAAACCCGTGTGTCGTGTGCAACTTGTCATCGTGCCAGAAAAAAGCCTTCCGACTGCGTTGCGGTGCAGCATGGGCAAAGACCTGGCAATGGGCTATAACAGAAACCTGCGCTGTCACGCACCCACCCAAGCCCTCTGCCTGGAACCCATGTCCGAGCCCTCTACCGCCACCGCTGCACTGCCCAGGGCGTACCAGGACGACGCACTGCTGCGTCTCATTGCGGATTCGGTGCCAGCGCTCATGGCGTACTACGAACTGCCGCGCCTGCAGTGCCGTTTTGCCAACCAGGGCTATGCGGCGTACAACGGGCATTCCACGCAATCCATCCTGGGGCTCACCGTAGAGCAGGCCATTGGCCGCCGGGCCTGGGAAGCCATCCGCCCCCATGTGGATCGCTGCATGCGGGGCGAGCGCGTCAAGTACACGCGCGAGCAAACGCTGCCCAGCGGCGAGATCCGCATGATTGAGGTCAACCTGATTCCGCACTTCGAGGGCCAGGCAGGCCCTGTGGGCGCCTTTGTGCTGATCAACGACATCACCGAACGCTGGCGCGCCGAAAGCATGGTGCGCCAAAGCGAAGAGCGCATGCGCAAGTTCTCCGAAGCGACGGACGAGGCCATCGTCTTCCATCGAGACGGCATCATCATCGACGGCAACGAGGCGCTGACGCGCCTGACCGGCTACCCGCTGCACGAAGTCCTGGGCCTGTCCATCTTCAGCTTCATTCACCCGGAATACCGATCCATTGCGTTGGAATACACCCGCAGCGGCTCCGAGCATCCCTACGAAGTGGCCATCACGCACAAGGACGGGCACAACATTCCGGTGGAGGTCGTGGGCAAGACCATGCCGCAACTGCACGGCGACTACCGCATCGTGGTGGCCCGCGACATCAGCGTACGCAAGAAGGTGGAGGAGCGCGAAGCCTTCCTCGCGCTGCACGACGCACTCACCGAGCTGCCCAACCGCCGCCACCTGATGGAGCAGCTCGAACGCCAGATCGCGCAAGCCCAGCAGGCCAACCGCCACCTGGCCGTGCTGTTCATCGACCTGGACCATTTCAAGACCGTGAACGACTCGCTGGGCCACCATGCCGGTGACCAGTTGCTGTGCGAGGTGGCGCACCGCTTCACGCGCTGCGTGCGCAGTGCCGACATCGTTGCGCGCCTGGGTGGGGACGAGTTCGTGATCGTACTCACCGACATCCACCACGCCGACGAGGCCGCCCTGGTGGCCGACAAGCTGCTGCAGGCCATGCAGTCGGTGTTCCCGCTGGAGCATGTGCCGGTCACGGTATCGCCCTCCATCGGCATCAGCCTGTTCCCGGAAGACGGCACCCGCGGCGATGTGCTGTTGCGCTGCGCCGATGCCGCCATGTACCACGCCAAGGAAAGCGGGCGTGGCAACCGCCAGTTCTTCCAGCCCGGCATGGACGGCAGCGCCATGCAGGTATTGCAGCAGGAGCGGCAACTGCGCGAGGCCATCGCCACAGGCGCCTTTGTGCTGCACTACCAGCCTCAGGTCAGCCTGCACGACGGCTCGCTGCAGGCGCTGGAGGCACTGGTGCGCTGGCAGCACCCCGAGCGCGGCCTGGTCGGGCCGGACGACTTCATCGGTTTTGCCGAATCGCGTGGGCTCATCACCCCCATCGGGCGCTGGGTCATGCTGGAGGCCTGCCGCCAGCTCAAGGCCTGGCAGGACCAGGGGCTGGCGCTGGTGCCGGTGTCTGTCAATCTCTCGGCGCTGGAATTCCGCCAGCGTGACATGGCAACCGAAGTCGCCGCCGTGCTGCGCCAGACGGGACTGGAGCCGCGCTTTCTGGAAGTGGAGCTGACCGAAACCGTGCTCATGCAGGACGCCGAACAGGTGCTCTTGACCCTTCAAGCCCTGCGGACACTGGGGGTCGGCGTCTCGATCGACGACTTCGGCACTGGCTACTCCTCGCTCAACTACCTCAAGCGCTACCCGCTGAACAAGCTCAAGATCGACCGCTCCTTCGTCACCGACATCCCGGACAACGCCGACGACGTGGCCATCGTCACCGCCATCGTGCAAATGGGTCACAGCCTGCAGCTGCGCACCGTGGCCGAGGGCGTGGAAACCCCCGCGCAGCAGGAGCTGCTGCGCCAGCTTGGCTGCGACATGGTGCAAGGCTTCCTCGTGTCGCGCCCGCTGGACGCACAGCAGACGCTGGAGTGGCTGTCGCGCCCGCAGTCTGCTGTCACATCCGACGCGCCGGGACGTGGACAATAGCTCCATGCCTTTGATCGCCGACTTCATCGCCCCGACCCGCCACACCGACCCGGCCGAAGCCCTGGCCCAGGTGCAGCGCATCTACCAGCAGCAGATCGGGCACCTGCGCCAGACCATGCAGCGCTATGTGGCTGGGGACACCCCCGAGCAGCCCGTGCGCGCGTTCTACCCCTTTGTGCGTGTGCAAACCAGCACCAACGCCCGCGCCGACACCAAGCTGGCCTATGGTTTTGTGGAGGGCCCCGGCCGCTACGAAACCACGCTCACCCGGCCCGACCTGTTTGCCAACTACTACCTGGAGCAGTTCCGCCTGCTGCGCAAGAACCATGGTGTGGAGCTGGAAGTGGGCACCAGCAGCCAGCCCATTCCCATCCACTTCTCGTTTGCCGAGCACGACCATGTGGAAGGCCAGCTCAGTGCCCAGCGCCGCCTGCTGATGCGCGATTTGTTTGACCTGCCCGACCTCACGGCCATGGACGACGGCATCGCCAACGGCACCTGGCAGCCCCGCCCCGGCGACGCGCAGCCGCTGTCGCTGTTCACCGCGCCGCGCGTGGACTACTCGCTGCACCGCCTGCGCCACTACACGGGCACGCAGCCCGAGTGGTTCCAGAACTTCGTGCTGTTCACCAACTACCAGTTCTATATCGACGAGTTCGTGCGCCTGGGCCACGCCGAGATGGCCAAGCCGGACAGCGAGTACATCGCCTTCATCGAGCCCGGCAACGTGGTCACACGCCGCGTGGGCCTGAGTGCCGAGGCGGGCGATGAGCTGGGCGCCGCGCCGCCGCGCCTGCCGCAAATGCCCGCCTACCACCTGGTGCGCAAGGATGCGAGTGGCATCACCATGGTCAACATCGGCGTGGGCCCGGCCAATGCCAAGACCATCACCGACCACATCGCCGTGCTGCGCCCGCACGCCTGGATGATGCTGGGCCACTGCGCCGGCCTGCGCAACACCCAGCAGCTGGGCGACTACGTGCTGGCCCACGCCTATGTGCGCGAAGACCATGTGCTCGACGAGGAGCTTCCGCTGTGGGTGCCCATTCCCGCGCTGTCGGAGATCCAGCTGGCGCTGGAGCAGGCGGTGGCCGACGTCACGTGCATGGGCCGCGACGAACTCAAGCGCATCATGCGCACCGGTACCGTGGCCAGCACCGACAACCGCAACTGGGAACTGCTGCCCGACAACCTGCCCCAGCGGCGCTTTTCCCAGAGCCGCGCGGTGGCGCTGGACATGGAGAGCGCAACCATCGCCGCCAACGGCTTCCGCTTCCGCGTGCCCTACGGCACGCTGCTGTGCGTCTCCGACAAGCCCCTGCACGGCGAGATCAAGCTGCCCGGCATGGCCAACCACTTCTACCGCGAGCGCGTGGACCAGCATCTGCGCATCGGCATGCGGGCCATCGACATCCTGCGCGATGGCGGTGTTCAGCGCCTGCACAGCCGCAAGCTGCGCAGTTTTGCTGAAGTGGCCTTCCAGTGAGCCTTGCGCACCTGGTATGAATCTGGATGTCACCACCCTGCTGATCGTGAACGTGGTCAACCTCGCTCTGACGGCGGGGACCTTGCCCTTCATCATGGGGCGCCAACTCAGCCGGGGCGCCTGGTTTGCACGCAGCGCACTCATCATGCAGGCCCTGGGCTGGCTGCTGATGATCAGCTCCGAGCAGTTCTCCGGCCATTGGCTGGACCGGGCGCTGTCGGTGACTTCCGTCTCCTGCATGGGCCTGGGCGAGTGGTGGATGTTCCGCGCCCTGGGGGCGTGGCTGGGGCCGCGGCGCTGGGGTCGCCTGCTGGCAGTGGTGTGCGTGCTCACGCCCATCGGCTATTTTTTGAGCTTTGACAGCTACCCCCTGCGCGTGGGCTGGACCAACTTCATGCTGGCCCTGCAACTGGTGCTGGTGGCGCAGGCCTGCCTGCACCCGGCCTCGGCCATGTCGGGGCGTTGGCGCTGGGTGATCATGGTGGGCCTGCTCGTGCTCGCAGGCTTCACCACGCTGCGCGGCATTCTGGGGGCCTTCTTCACCGAGCAGTACCCCAGCTTCACGGCCCCGCACCCCATCAACATGCTGGCCATGCTGGCCAGCAACGCCGCCATGGTGCTGGCCAACGTGGCTGTGCTGGTGGCCTGGCGCACCGAGGCCGAAGCCGAACTGCAATTGCAGGCCCAGACCGACCCGCTCAGCGGACTGCTCAACCGCCGGGGCTGGGACAGCCACGCTACCCCGCTGTGGAGCCATGCAAAGCGCCATGGACTGCCGCTGGGCCTGGTGATGCTGGACCTGGACCATTTCAAGCATGTCAACGACCGCTACGGCCACGAAACCGGTGACCTGGTCATTCGCGAACTGGGCAGCGCCTTGCGCTTCACGCTGCGCCGCAGCGACATTGCCGCACGCATGGGCGGCGAGGAATTTGCCGTTCTGCTGCCCTACAGCAGCGAGTCCGCCGCACGCAGCCTGTTTGCACGCCTGCGCCAGGCGCTGGAAACCCTGAACATTCCCGGCATGGACGAACCCGTGCGCCTGAGTGCCGGGCTGGCCCTGCTGGGGCCTGACGACACCAGCCTCGAAGCCCTGCGCGCCCGCGCCGACACCGCGCTGTACCAGGCCAAGGCCGAGGGCCGTGACCGCCTGGTGCTGGCCACCTCCACCGCAACGCCCCCTGCATCCCCTGCCCTGGCCGCATGACCGCACCCCTGCTACAAGCCCAAGACCTGCGCAAAACCTACGGCGACAGCACCGTGGTGAATGGCGTGTCGTTCGCCATCGAACCGGGCGAATGCCTGGGCGTCATCGGCCCCAACGGCGCTGGCAAAACCACCACCATCCGCATGTGCCTGGGCCTGACCACGCCCGACGGCGGCAGCATCCACTACCAGCCAGCCGGCGGCCCGCTGCTGCAGATGCCGCGCGACGCCCTGGCCATCAAGGCCGAGATCGGCGTGGTGACGCAGTTCGACTCGCTCGACCCGGACTTCACCTGCCTGGAGAACCTGCGCGTGTTCGGCCGCTATTTCGGCCTGGGCGCGCGGGTGATGGACGAGCGCGCGCCACGCCTGCTGGAGTTCGCCGCGCTCACGCACAAAGCCCACGCCAGGCCGGGCGAACTCTCGGGCGGCATGAAGCGGCGCCTGTCGCTGGCGCGCGCGCTGGTGAACGAGCCGCGCCTGCTGCTGCTCGACGAGCCCACCACCGGCCTGGACCCGCAGGCGCGCCACCTGATGTGGGAACGGCTGCAGCGTCTGGTGCAGGCGGGCACCTCCATCCTGCTGACCACGCACTTCATGGACGAGGCCGAGCGCCTGTGCTCGCGCCTGCTGGTGCTCGACCATGGCCGCAAGATCGCCGAGGGTGCGCCGCGCGCGCTGATCGCCGAGCACTTGGAGCCCGAGGTGGTGGAGGTGTACGGCGCGGGTGCCCTGGCGCTGGCGCAGGACGCTGCCCTGCAAGCCCTGGCGGCGCGCACCGAGGTCAGCGGCGAGACGGTGTTCTTCTACACCCGCGAAGCGCGCCCGCTGCTGGACGCGCTGCTGCAGCACCCGCACCTGCGCACGCTGCACCGGCCGGCGAACCTGGAGGATTTGTTCCTCAAGCTCACTGGGCGCCAGATTCGTGAGGATGGTTAGGCGCACCTGCACGCTCCTGAAAAAGGAGCTATCTGCGCTTGCAGCATAAGTGCCAGAGTCCGATTTGATCCTCAGACCTGGCGCGGCCGCACCTTGCCGGCCGCGAGCTTGGCGTTGGCGCGCGCCGTGTCCACATCGTCCGCGCGCGCCAGCGCCACGCCCATGCGGCGCTTGGCGAAGCTCTCGGGCTTGCCGAACAGGCGCAGATCGGTGCCCGGCACGCGCAATGCTTCATCGATGCCGTCGAACACGATGCCCGCCGCCTCCACACCACCGTAGATCACGGCGCTGGCGCCGGGATTGCGCAGCGTGGGGTCCACCGGCAGACCGAGGATGGCGCGGGCGTGCAGCTCGAATTCGCTCTGGTGCTGCGTGCACAGCGTGACCAGGCCGGTGTCGTGCGGGCGCGGGCTGACCTCGCTGAACCAGACCTGCTCGCCCTGCACGAACAGCTCCACGCCGAAGATCCCCTGGCCGCCCAGGTTGTCCGTCAAGGCCTTGGCAATCTCGCGCGACTTCTTCAGCGCGGCGGGGTGCATGGGGTGCGGCTGCCAGCTTTCCACGTAGTCGCCGCTCACCTGCACATGGCCGATGGGGTCGCAGAAATGCGTTTCGACCTGGCCGCCTTCGCCCACGGCGCGCACGGTGAGCTGCGTGATCTCGTAGTCGAAGTCGATGAAGCCCTCGACGATGACGCGCCCGTGGCTCACCCGGCCGCCGGCCATGGCGGTGTCCCAGGCTTTCTGGACATCATCAGGGCCGTCGATCTTGCTCTGGCCCTTGCCCGAGCTGCTCATCACCGGCTTGACGATACAGGGGTAGCCGATGCCGGCGTCAATCGCGGCCTGCAATTCGGCCAGCGAGTCGCAGAACCGGTAGGGGCTGGTGGGCAGGCCCAGCGTCTCGGCCGCGAGGCGGCGGATGCCCTCGCGGTCCATGGTCAGGCGCGCGGCGCGGGCCGTGGGGATCACGCGCACCCCACCCTCGGCCTCCAGTTGCTCCAGCATGGGCGTGGCGATGGCCTCGATCTCGGGCACCACCAGGTGCGGGCGCTCGGCCTCGATCAGCGCCTTGAGCTGCGCCGGGTCGCTCATGGCGATGGTGCGCGCGTGGTGCGCCACCTGCTGGCCGGGCGCGTGGTCGTAGCGGTCCACGGCGATGGTCTCCACGCCCAGGCGCTGCAGCGCGATCAGCACCTCCTTGCCGAGCTCGCCTGCGCCGAGCAGCATGACCTTGGTGGAATGGGGAGAGAGCGGGGTGCCGAGGGTTGTCATGGACCGTGGAAGTGGGAAGGAAACTGGCGGCTACTGTAATCGAGCGCCTCCGGCGGACGAGGACAGAGCGGCGGCAATTGCGCACAATACGCGCCATGTCCTCCCTCCCCCTGACCGGCACCCCTCCCGCATCGCCCTGGCGCCCGCCCGGCCTCTCGCTGCGCTGGTGGCCGGTGTTCCTGCGCAACCTGCTGGTGTGGCGCAAGCTCGCCATCCCCAGCCTGGTCGGCAACATCGCCGAGCCGCTGATGTGGCTGGTGGCCTTTGGCTACGGCATGGGCGCGCTCGTGGGCCAGATGCAGGTGGGCGGCCAGCAGGTGCCCTACATCCTGTTCCTGGCCAGCGGCTCGATCTGCATGAGCGCGATGAACGCCGCGAGCTTCGAGGCGCTGTACTCGGCCTTCTCGCGCATGCATGTGCAGAAGACCTGGGAGGGCATCATGAACACTCCCGTGGGGCTGGACGACGTGGTGCTGGCCGAGATGCTCTGGGCCGCCTTCAAGGCGCTGTTCACCGTGACGGCCATCATGGGGGTGATGCTCGCGCTGGGCATCAGCCACAGCCCCAAGCTGCTCGTGGCCTGGCCCGTGCTGCTGTGCGTGGGCATCATGTTCTCCAGCATCGCGCTGATCTTCAATGCGCTGGCCAAGGGCTACGACTTCTTCACCTACTACTTCACGCTGGTGCTCACGCCCATGATGTTCCTCTCGGGCGTGTTCTTCCCGCGCGAGCAGTTGCCCGGCGTGGTGCGCGCCATCTCCGACTGGCTGCCGCTGACCAACGCCGTCGAGCTGGTGCGCCCGCTGTTCATGGACCAGTGGCCCGCGCACCCGCTGCGCCACGGCCTGGTGATGGCGCTCACCACCGTCGCCGCCTACTGGGTGGCGCTGTCCCTGACGCGCCGCCGCTTCGCCGCCTGACCGCCATGACCGCACCCAGCCTGTTGAGCCCGGAGCACATCGCCATGGTGGACCGGGGTGTCTCGGTGATCGTGGCCTCGCGCGACGCCGCGTTCCGGCCGAGCATCATGCGCGGCGTGGGCAGCGCCATCAGCGCCGACGGCACGCAGGTCACCGTCTACCTGCGGCGCAGCCAGTCGCGCCAGCTCTTGCAGGACATCGAGGCCGGTGGAGGCGTGGCAGTGGTGTTCAGCGAACCACCCACGCACCGCACGCTGCAGCTCAAGGCCCGCACCGCCACCCTGCGCCCTGCAGGCCCAACCGATCAGCCACTGCTGGACAAGTACCTCGCCGCAATGCGGCACGAGCTGGCCCAGGTGGGCTACGGGTCTGACTATGTGGCCGCCATGCTGTCCGCGCCGCTGGCGGACGTGGTGGCCCTGCAGTTCACGCCGCAGGCGGCCTTCGACCAGACACCGGGGCCACGTGCCGGCGCGCCCCTGCCGACCGCTCTGCCATGACCGCCCCCTCGCTGCACGCCATCCGTCGCTGTCTCGAAGGGGCCATCCCGGCCATCATGGCCACCTGCGCCAACGACGGCACGCCCAACGTGGCCTACATCTCGCAGGTGGTCTACGTGGACGAGGGCCATGTGGCGCTGTCGTTCCAGTTCTTCAACAAGACGCGCGAGAACATCCTCGCCAACCCCCATGCCTCGGTGCTGGTGCTCGACCCGGTGACAGCGCGTTTCTACCGCCTGCACCTGCGCTACCTGCGCACGGAGACCACCGGGGCGTTGTTCGAGAGCATGAAGGCGCGGCTCTCCGGCATCGCGTCGCACAACGGCATGGCCGATGTGTTCCGTCTCAAGGGCTCCGATGTTTATGCCGTAGAGCACATCGACGCCATCGACGGCGAGGGCCTGCCGCCCGCGCCCGGCCGCACGGGTCTGCTGCACCGCCTGCGCCAATGCAGCGAGCGCATGGCCGCCTGTACCAGCCTGGACGAGCTGCTGCAGGGCGCGCTGGCCTGCCTGCGCGATGCCATGGACATCGAACACGCGATGGTGCTGATGCTCGACACCCCGGCCCGGCGCCTGTACACCGTGGCCAGCCGGGGCTACGCCACCTCGGGCGTAGGCTCGGAAATCGCACTGGGGCATGGCGTGATCGGCATGGCTGCGCGCGAGAACACACCGGTGCGCATCAGCCACATGACACATGCCGCGCTCTACAGCCACGCCATGCGCAGCAGCCTGGAGGCGGGCGCGGAGCATGGCGGCGCCGAGCCCCCGGGCTTGGACATTCCCTACCCCGGCCTGCCTGAACCGCACAGCCAGCTCGCCGTGCCCATGGTGGCGGCCGGGCGCGTGCTCGGCGTGCTGTTCGTCGAGAGCCCGCGGGACCTGGCGTTCGACTTCGAGGACGAGGACATGCTCGTCGCCTTGGCGGGCCATCTGGGCGCGGCCATCGACCTGCTGCAGGCCACGCCCGAAGGCGCCGACACGGCCACCCCCGCCACCGCGCTGGCGCCGGCCGTGAGCGGCGCGCCCGTGCGCGTGCGCCATTACCCGGCCAACGACAGCGTTTTCATCAACGACGACTACCTCATCAAGGGCGTGGCGGGCGCCATCTTCTGGAAGCTGTTGCGTGACTACGTGCACGCCGGCCGCACCGAATTCACCAACCGCGAACTGCGGCTCGACCCCTCGATCCGCCTGCCCGACGTGGCCGACAACCTGGAAGCGCGCCTGCTGCTGCTGCAGCGCCGCCTGCAGGAGAACACCCCACCCATGCGCATCGAGAAGACCGGGCGCGGGCGCTTTCGCCTGTGCGTCGCCTGCCCGGTGCTGCTCGAAGAACAGCCGGGCTGAGCCTCAACGCGCGGCAGCCGCCGCCATGCCCAGGCCTGCCATCAGCTTGTCCCACTCGCGCGCGGTGAGGTGCGGACGCACCACGTCGAGCACGGCACCAAAGGCTTCTGCTGGTGCCTGCTGGCGCATTTCACCGAGCAGGGCCACGCGCTCGGCCGGCGCCATGAAAGGCACCATCCAGCGCATCACCAGCATCATTTCGCCGGGGGGAATCGACGACACCAGCGCGCCGTGCACGGCCATCAGCTCGTCGTCGGTGTAGTGCTGCCACAGCGCCGCGTTGTGCGCGGTCTCTTCGAGGTGCATGTGCTCGAAGTTGTGCGCCACGAACAGCGCCAGCGCGTGGTACAGCGCCTGGGCGCGTGGCGCGCGGTCGGCGCGCGCGCAGGCCATCAGGTCGGCCACGGCACGCACCAGGCGCAGGATGGCCCGCTCGTGGCCCTCGTGCTCATCCGCCACCGCCAGGCTGCCGCCCTGGGCGCGGGCTTCGATGGCCGGGTGCACGAAGCGGTTCTCATGCTCCAGATGGGCCTGGAGCACATCGAGCAGTTGCGCCACGCGCTGGCAGCCCTGGGCAAAGTCGAGGTCGTCCTCCACATCCATGCGGCCCAGGCCCAGCAGGGTGTCGGTCATGAAGGCGCGCAGCGCCTTGTGGATGCCGGCGTACAGATCCACGCGCGGCACGGTGGGTTGGGTAGCGGCGATTTCGGCAATTTCACGGGTATCGATCTTCATCACATTCTTTCCTGGCCCCTGGAGGCCTGCTTTCGGCACGGCGGAAACCGTGCCGGGCCGGGTGCACCATGCACCCGCAACCGTGGAATGAAGTCTAGAAATCGCCGCCTTCGCGCGCTGTTAAAAATCCCTTAATCGAACCCTATTCCATCCTTAAAAACACCATCGTCCGCCAACTGCGTGAATTCCGTCACGCCGCGGCGCGCACCATATCGACGGCCTTTTCCGCGATCATGATGGTGGGCGCATTGGTGTTGCCGCTGACGATGCGCGGCATGATGGACGCATCGACGACGCGCAGGCCCTGCACGCCGCGCACGCGCAGCTGCGCATCGACCACGTCGTGTTCGCCCGGGCCCATGCGGCAGGTGCCCACGGGGTGGTAGATGGTGTCGGCATATTGGCGGATATAGGCCTCGATCTCGGTGTCGGATTCGAGGATTTCCGGTGCGCCATGGCGCGCCAGCGCGGGCTGCGCCAGGATTTCCTGCATACGCCGAAAGCCGTGCACCATGCGGTCCATGTCGGCGCGCTCGCCCAGGAAGTTCGGGTCCACCAGCGGCAGCGCCATCGGGTCGCCGCTGGCGAGCTGCACGCTGCCCCGGCTCACGGGCTGCAGCAGGCAAACATGGCAGGAATGGCCGTGGCCCAGCACCGTCTTGCGGCCGTGGTCCACCAGCTTGCCGATGACGAAATGCAGTTGCACGTCGGGTGCCGTTTCCGAAGGCTGGCTGCGGATGAAGCCCCCCGCCTCGGCGAAGTTGGTCGTCAGCATGCCGCTGCGCAGACGCCGCCATTCCTGCACCCCGCGCACGATGCGCGCCACGCCGGGCACCGAGATGCCTAACAGCTCGCTCTGCCCCGGCGCGTCGACCACGCGCACCACGTCGGGATGGTCGTGCAGGTGCGCGCCCACGCCCGGCTGGTCGTGCAGCACGGCAATTCCGTGGCGCTGCAGCTGCGCCCCGGGGCCAATGCCCGAGAGCCTGAGCAGTTGCGGCGACAGCAGCGCGCCCGCGCTCAGCAGCACCTCGCGCTTGCAGCGCAGCTGCTGCAGGCGACTGCCCTGGCGGAATTCCACGCCCACGGCGCGGTGCCCGTCGAACAGCACGCGCGTGGCGCGCGCCCCGGTGAGCACCTGCAGGTTGGGCCGCGCCAGGTGCGGCGTGAGGTAGGCCTTGGCGGCGCTGAAGCGCTCACCATTGCGGTGCGTGACCTGGTATTCGCCCACGCCTTCCTGCGTGGCACCGTTGAAGTCGCGGTTGTGCGCGTGGCCCGCCTGCACGCCGGCCTCGACGAACACGCGGCCGAAGCGGTTGGGCGAACGCAGGTCCATCACGTTGAGGGGGCCACCCGTGGCGTGCCAGGCGTCGGCGCCGCGCTCGTTGTTCTCGGAGCGCAGGAAGTATGGCAACACGTCGCTCCAGCCCCAGCCCGGGTTGCCCTGCGCGGCCCAGTGGTCGTAGTCCTGCGGCTGGCCGCGCGCGTAGATCATGGCGTTGATGGAGCTGGAGCCGCCCAGCACCTTGCCGCGCGGCTGGTAGCCCCGGCGTCCGCCCAGGCCCGGCTGCGGGGTGGTGTTCAGCCCCCAGCCGTTGAGCATGTACTTGGCCATCACTGCCAGCCCCGCCGGGCAGTGGATCAACACGCTGCCGTCCGCCGGGCCGGCCTCCAGCAGGCACACGCGCACTGCGGGGTCTTCGCTCAGGCGCCCGGCGAGCACGCAACCGGCCGAACCACCACCCACCACGATGTAGTCGAACATATCCGCCTCCTCCGTGTTTGATACACCTTAACCTAAAGAGAGGGTCAATGCCGCTACGATGGCGGCTGTTGTTTCACTTTGAAGAGAGCACTCCACATGAGCATCACCACGGTTGGCATCATCGGCGCGGGCACCATGGGCAACGGTATCGCGCAGGCCTGCGCGGTCTCGGGCATCAACGTCGTCATGGTCGATATTTCTGACGCAGCGGTCCAGAAGGGCCTGGCCACGGTTTCGGGCAGCCTGGACCGCCTGATCAAGAAGGAAAAGATCACCCAGGCCGACAAGGACACGGCCCTGGCGCGCATCAAGACCTCCACCAGCTACGACGACCTCAAGGCCGCGCAGCTCGTCATCGAGGCCGCCACCGAGAACTACGAGCTCAAGCTCAAGATCCTCCAGCAGGTGGACGGCATCGTCGCGCCCGAGGTCATCATTGCCTCGAACACCTCGTCGATCTCCATCACCAAGCTGGCCGCCGCCACCAGCCGCGCCGACAGGTTCATCGGCATGCATTTCTTCAACCCCGTGCCCATGATGGCGCTGGTGGAAATCATCCGCGGCCTGCAGACCAGCGATGCCACGCACGACGCCGTCAAGGCCATGGCGCTGGCGCTGGGCAAGAGCCCCATCACCGTGAAGAACGCCCCCGGCTTCGTGGTCAACCGCATCCTGGTGCCCATGATCAACGAGGCCTTCTTCGTGCTCGCCGAGGGCCTGGCCACGCCCGAGGACATCGACGCCGGCATGAAGCTCGGCTGCAACCAGCCCATCGGTCCGCTGGCCCTGGCCGACATGGTGGGCCTGGACGTGTGCCTGGCCGTGATGGACGTGTACCTCGCCGAGTTCGGCGACAGCAAGTACCGCGCCTGCCCGCTGCTGCGCGAAATGGTGGCCGCCGGCCGCCTGGGCCGCAAGACGGGCAGCGGCGTGTACCAGTACTGAGCACCGCGCTCCCCTTCCAGGCCGGGCGGTTTCGTCCGGCCTTTTTCTTGGCGTTTCATGGTCAAAATGCCCTGTAGCACTCACCCATAAAGCGCAACTAGCTCCTTTTTCAGGAGCGCTTGGTTCTATCCCCTGTGTTTCAGAGGGCCTTCCAGTGATTTAATTGCACACAATTTAATTGTCAGCAATAATTCATCCTATGCCTACCGAACACACCACCGAGAGCCCCAGCCCACCCATCCTGTGGCTCGACAACCAGGTCTGCTTCGCGCTGTATTCCACCTCGCTGGCGATGACCAAGCTCTACAAGCCGCTGCTCGACGCCATCGGCCTGACCTATCCGCAGTACCTCGTGATGCTGGTGCTGTGGGAGCAGGACGGCCCCACCGTCTCCGAACTCGGCGAGCGCCTGTTCCTCGACTCCGGCACGCTGACGCCGCTGCTCAAACGCCTCGAAACCTCGGGCCTAGTGGAACGCCAGCGCGATCCGCAGGACGAGCGCCGCGTGCGCATCCGCCTCACGCCGCAGGGCCGTGCGCTGCGCGAGCGGGCCGAAAGCGTGCCCGCCTGCGTGCTGCGGGGCAGCCACACCCCGCTGCCCGAACTGCACGCGCTGACGCTCCAGCTCCAGGCGCTGCGCGCCCAGTTGGCCCCGGCCTGACACCTCCGATTCACCCCCCGCCCGCTCCGGGCACCACCTGCAAAGGAAAGCACCATGACCACGCTCGACAAAGTCCTCTACACCGCCCGCGCCCACACCACCGGGGGCCGCGACGGCGCCTCGCGCACCGACGACGGCCGCCTGGACGTGAAGCTGTCCTCGCCCGGCACCTCGGGCACCGGCACCAACCCCGAGCAGCTGTTCGCCGCCGGCTACTCGGCCTGCTTCATCGGCGCACTCAAGGCCGTGGGCGGCATGCAGAAAATCGCCATCCCGCAGGACGTGGCCGTGGACGCCGAGGTGGACCTCGGCCCCATCACCGGCGGCTATGGCATCGCCGTGCGCCTGCAAGTGCACCTGCCTGGCATGGACCGCGCCGCCGCCCAGGCGCTGGTGGACGCGGCCCACAAGGTCTGCCCCTACTCCAACGCCACGCGCGGCAACATCGATGTGACGATCACGCTGGGTTGAAGTCACCCCCCTGTGTCGCCTTCGGCGCCATCCCCCCGCTCTCGCACTGCTGCGCACTGCGGGCAGGGGGACGCTCCCGGTGCTGCGGGGCGACCCTTGCACGGGAGCTCTGGCCTAGGCAGCGCCAGTTCATGCGCGCGGCATGGATCACTGAAACCACCGCAGATTGCCGTGGCATGGATCAGACCCAAGGCCCGCGACCTCATGGCAAAAAGCGACCGACGCTTGAGTGCCATGACGCCAGTGGGCTATGCTCTGCCCCTACAGCGTGACGCCTTGTTGACCGGATTCGCCCATGAAAGACCTGATCCGCACCGTCTTTTCCATTCGCCAGAAGCGCCGCAGCCCGCCTGCGGGGCCCGTGCCACCCATGGGCAGCCTGCTCATCCGGGGCGAGATCCGCATGACCGTGAACCAGAACATCCCGCGCGAACTGTGGAGCTGGATGCTGCTGTCGGGCTGGCGCGCCATTCCGGTCAAGAAAGACCGCCGCAAGGCACGCGACCTGCCTCCGGGTGCGCTGCTGGAGCTCATCAGCGCCCACCCCACGGAACGCAACACGGTGCACGCCCGCGTCCTCGCCCAAGCCAGCGACAAGCCCCGGTAAAAGACCGAGGGGCCAGCACCACGCGCCATGGATGGCACGGTGCAGGCCCCTAGGTGTAGGGTACGCGGGTCTCAGCGGTAGCTGCGCGCGTCCTCGATGACTTTTCCATCGTTGGGCAGGCTGCCAGGCGCCACCATTTCCACCTCGCCGCGCAGCTTGGTCACCTCGCGCATGGCGTCCTGCAACTGAACAGCGAGACCGCCAGCGGTTTCGGTGGTCTCCACCTGGAGCACCATCTGGTCGTTGGCCATTTCACCACTGACCACGAGCCGGGCACGCTGAACCTGCGGAAAGCGTTTCACGATGGCGTCCACCTGGCCAGGGTGCACAAACATACCGCGCACCTTGGTCGTCTGGTCCGCACGCCCCATCCAGCCCTTGATGCGCGTGTTGGTGCGGCCCGTGGGGCATGCGCCAGGCAGCACCGCAGAGAGGTCGCCCGTGCCAAAACGGATCAGCGGGTAGTCGGGGTTGAGCGTGGTGACCACCAGCTCGCCCACCTCGCCCTCGGGCACGGGATCGCCCGTTCCGGGGCGCACGATCTCGACGATCACGCCTTCGTCCAGCACCAGACCTTCACGGGCCTCGGTTTCGTAGGCAATCAACCCCAGATCGGCCGTGCCGTAGCACTGGTAGCCGGTGATGCCGCGCTCTTGCAGCCAGTCGCGCAGCGAAGGCGGAAAGGCCTCCGCCGAGAGCATGGCCTTGGTCAGGCTGGGCAGGGGAATGCCCATTTCGGCCGCCTTCTCCACGATGATCTTGAGAAAGCTTGGGGTGCCGATATAGCCCGCTGGCTTGAGGTCGGCAATGGCCTGCACCTGCTGCTCGGTCTGGCCCGTGCCGCCGGGGAACACCGTGCAGCCCATGGCGTGGGCGCCGCTCTCCATCATGGAGCCTGCGGGTACGAAGTGGTAGGAAAAGCAGTTGTGGATCAGCTCTCCGGGGCGAAAGCCCGCTGCATAGATGGCACGCGCCATGCGCCAATAGTCGGGGCGTGCGCCTTCGGGTTCGTACAGGGGGCCGGGGCTTGCGAACACGCGCGGCATGGCCTTGCCAAAGCCGACGGCCGCAAAGCCACCAAAGGGGCTGTCGGCGCGCTGGGCTTGCTGGCGCTCCAGCAGCTCATACTTGCGCGTGACAGGCAAGCGGGCCAGGGCCTGGCGGCTGGTGATGGCGGCAGCGTCCACACCCGCCAGGATGCTTGCAAAGGCGCTGCTGGCCTTTTGAGCGTGGGCCACCTGCTGCGGCAATGCAGCCATGTGGGCGGCTTCGCGCTCGGCACTGGAGCGTGTTTCCAGTGCGTCATAGAACTTGCTCATGCCGGGGGCTCCTGTGTCTGAAAGAAATTTGGATAAAAAAGGCCCCTGACGCCCATTCAGAAAGCGCCAAAAGCTATAAAAAATGTAGCAATCAGGCAAGCCAGCGCTTGCGCCGCTTGTAGCTCTTGACGTCCTTGAAGCTCTTGCGCTCGCCGCCGCCGACGCCGAGGTAGAACTCCTTGACGTCCTCGTTGCTGGCCAGATCGACGGAGGCGCCGTCCATCACGACCCGGCCCGACTCCATGATGTAGCCGTAGTCGGAATACTTCAGGGCCATGTTGGTGTTCTGCTCGGCCAGCAGGAAGGTGACCTTTTCCTTCTTGTTGAGGTCTTGCACGATGTTGAACACCTCCTCCACGATTTGCGGCGCCAGGCCCATCGAGGGTTCGTCCAGCAGCACCATCTTGGGGTTGGTCATGAGCGCGCGGCCAATGGCGCACATCTGCTGCTCGCCGCCCGAGGTGTAGGCCGCCTGCGATGTGCGGCGCGTTTTCAGGCGCGGGAAGTAGTTGTAGACCTTTTCGAGGTTGGCGGCGATCTCGGCCTTGCTCGAACGCGTATAGGCGCCGGTCATCAGGTTTTCTTCGATGGTCAGGTGTGCGAAGCAGTGGCGACCTTCCATGACCTGCACCACGCCACGCTTGACGAGGTCGGCAGGCGAGAGATTCTCGATGCGCTCGCCATGCAGCTCGATGGAGCCCTTGGTGACCTCGCCACGCTCCCCCTTGAGCAGGTTGGAGATGGCGCGCAGCGTCGTCGTCTTGCCCGCGCCGTTACCGCCCAAGATGGCCACGATGCCGCCTTCGGGCACCTGCAGCGAGACACCCTTGAGCACGAGGATCACATGGTTGTAGATGACCTCGATGCCGTTGACGTTGAGAACAATGTTTTTTGAATCCATGGTGTTGCCTTCGCTGTGCCAATCGGGAGGGCTGCAAGGCAACCCTTTCGGCTGGCGGCTGTAAAAAACAGCCGGTAAAAACTGGCGCGGCCCAGGCCAGGAACGCCGTGCAAGGGCCGCCCCGCAGCGCTGGCGTTGTCCCCCTTCCGCAGCGCGCAGTGCTGCAAGAGAAGGGGGAAGGCGCGCAGCGCCCCAGGGGGATGTCCTTAGCTCTGGCAGTCAGCCGCGTCGCGACGGGTCAGCTTCTTGTCGGACATGTACTTTTCAGAACCTGCCTTGATCATGGGCTTGAGGATCTGCTCGTCGGCCTGGTACCAGTCCGCGCCGATGTTCCACTTCTTGCCGTCCCAGGTCTGCACGCGGGCCCAGGTCGAACCCATGTGGTCGGCGCAGCTGGTGGACAGCGGACGCATCACGCCACTGAAGCCCAGCGCGTCGAGCTTCTTCTGGTCGAGTGCCAGGTTTTCCAGGCCCCAGCGCACTTGCTCACCGGTCATGACCTTGCCCTTGCCGAAGCGTTCCTGGGCGCGGCGCACGGCCTCGATGCTCAGCATCTGGATGATCACGCCACGGGTGTAGAGCACGGAGCCCACTTCATCCTTAGGCCCGGTGCCCTGACCCTTGTCATGCACATGCTTGAGGATGTCCTGGATGACCTTGGGTTGCTGGCCCGAGCCGTTGAGCGCCAGCGCGTTGTAGCCCTTGGCACCTTCGCCCACGTCACGCACATCGGGTTCCGCGCCAGCCCACCACACGCCATACATCTTGTCGCGCGGGTAGCCAGTGGCCTGGGCTTCCTTCAGGGCGGTGGAGTTCATCACACCCCAGCCCCACAGCAGCACGAAGTCGGGGCGGCTCTGGCGCACCTGCAGCCAGGTGGCTTTCTGCTCTACGCCAGGTGCCGTGACCGGCAGCATCTGCAATTCGAAGCCATGCATCTTGGAACGCTCCTGCAGCAGCGGGATGGGTTCCTTGCCGAACGGGCTGTCGTGATAGACCAGAGCGATCTTCTTGCCCTTGAGCTTGTCCATGCCTCCCAGGTTCTTGCCGATGTGCTGGATCAGGATGTCGGCGCCGGTCCAGTAGCTGCCCATGAAGGGGAAGTTCCACTTGAAGGCCATGCCGTCCTGCGAGACGGACAGGCCATAGCCCAGCGTCATCAGCGGAATCTTGTCGCCAGGGGCCTTCTCGGTCAGTGCGAAGGTGATGCCGGTCGATTGCGGGTCGAACAGCGACACGCCAGGACGGCTCTTGAGGCGTTCGTAGCACTCCACGCCGCGGTCGGTGGCGTAGCCGGTTTCGCACTCCTCAAAGGTCAGCTTCACGCCGTTGATGCCGCCGTCACGGGCATTGATGAGCTTGATGTAGTCCTGCTTGCCGTTGGCCCAGGGCGTGCCATTGGGTGCATAGGGACCGGTACGGTAGGACAGCAGCGGGAAGAACTGCTCCTTGGCCTGGGCAATGGCGCTGGTGCTCAGGGACGAGGCACCTGCAGCCACCACGGCAGCGGCAATCACGATTTTCGAAAGCTTCATGGATGTCTCCTTTGAATGAAAGTGTTGAAGCACGGGAAAAGACCGGGTCTCCAGTGGACGCCCCCTTCAGGAGCGAGCGCATCGGGAATTGCGTGTAAGTGATTTCCTGCAGTGGGCCTGCCTCAGTGGGGGAAGGGCCACAGGCGCATCTTCTGCTTGCCAATGGACCAGAGCTTGGCCAGGCCGTGGGGTTCGACAATCAGGAACCACACGATCAGACCGCCAAAAATGATGAATTCAGCGTGCGATACGGCGGCCGTGGATATCTCGAATCCGAACAGACCCGCCAGCGCCGGGAGGAACTGGTTCAGGAAGATAGGCAGCACCACGATGAAGGCCGCGCCGAAAAAGGACCCCATGATGGAACCCATGCCACCGATGATGACCATGAACAGCAGGCGGAAGGAGATTTCCACCGAAAACGCCGCCGGCTCCCAAGAGCTCAGGTGCACGAAAGCCCACAAAGCCCCTGCCATGCCGATGATGAAGGAACTCACGGCAAACGCGCTCAGCTTGGCGTACATCGGGCGAATACCGATCACGGCGGCGGCCACGTCCATATCGCGGATGGCCATCCACTCGCGGCCGATGGCGCCGCGCACCAGGTTCTTGGCCAGCATGGCGACCACCACCAGCAGCGACAGGCAGAAGATGTACTTGCTCACGGCGCTGTCGATGGGCATGCCCAGCACCTGCAGGTTGCTCACCGACACCGAACCGGAGTCGGAGTTGTTGGTGAACCACTTGATGCGCAGGAACATCCAGTCGCTGAAGAACTGCGCGGCCAGCGTCGCCACGGCCAGGTACAGGCCTTTCACGCGCAGGCTGGGCAAGCCGAACAGGATGCCGAAGAACGTGGCGCACAGGCCGCCCAGAATCAGCGCCGGAATCAAGGGCATGCCAGGGAAGCGCACAAAGAAGTTGAAAGCCCCGTACGCACCCACGGCCATGAAGGCACCCGAGCCCAGCGAGATCTGGCCGCAGTAGCCCACGAGGATGTTCACGCCGAGCGCGGCCATCGACATGATGACCAGCGGGATCAGGATGGCGCGGTAGAAGTAGTCGGTGGCCAGCATGGGAACCACCAGGAAGGCCACCGCCAGCAGCAGGAAGATGGCAATGCGGTCCTGGGCAATCGGGAAGACCTGCTGATCCGCCCGGTAGCTGGTCTTGAACTGGCCGTTTTCGCGGTAGAACATGGGTTCTCTCCTTGTTGTTCTTGTGGTGGTTCAGACGCGGTCGATGATCTTTTCGCCGAACAGACCCTGAGGGCGGAACAGCAGAAAGACCAGTGCCA
This sequence comes from Simplicispira sedimenti, assembly GCF_022760965.1. Classification (NCBI taxonomy): domain Bacteria; kingdom Pseudomonadati; phylum Pseudomonadota; class Betaproteobacteria; order Burkholderiales; family Comamonadaceae; genus Simplicispira; species Simplicispira sedimenti. The sequence continues at coordinate 93,662 of NZ_JAKVIJ010000003.1, read as the reverse complement.
GCACATAGGCAAACCAGATTTCGATACCACCGCCCACGAACGGGCCGAGGTACACCTCGGAGAGCTTTTCACCCACGCCGATGATCAGGCCACCGATGATGGCGCCAGGCACCGAGGTCAGGCCGCCCAGAATCACCACCGGCAGGGCACGCAGCGCCACAGTGGTGAGCGAGAACTGCACGCCCAGCTTGGAGCCCCAGATCATCCCGGCCACCAGGGCCACCACACCAGCCACGCACCAGACGATGACCCAGATGCGGTTGAGCGGAATGCCAATGGACTGGGCGGCCTGGTGGTCGTCGGCCACGGCGCGCAGGGCGCGGCCGGTCTTGGTCTTCTGGAAGAAGATGCTCAGCAGCAGCACCAGCGTGGCAGCGATGGCAGCAGCGATCACGTCCTCCTTGTTCACCAGGACGCCGCCTTCAAAGACGGACTCGAACAGGAACACCGGATCCTTGGGCATGCCCACGTCGATCTTGTAGATGTCGCTGCCGAAGAGCGTCTGGCCCACACCTTCGAGGAAGTAGGTAATCCCCAGCGTGGCCATCAGCAGCGTCGCGCCTTCCTGGTTCACGAGGTGGCGCAGTACCAGGCGCTCGATGATCCATGCGACGACGAACATGAACATCCCTGCAATCACGAAGGCTGCGAGGTTGGCCACGATGGCGTTGTCGATACCGGTCCACTTGGGGATCCACTCGGAAAAGCGCGCCATGGCCAGTGCCGCGAACAGCACCATCGCACCCTGCGCGAAGTTAAAGACGCCCGAGGCCTTGTAGATCAGCACGAAGCCCAGGGCCACGAGCGAATACAGCATGCCGGCCATCAGGCCGCCGATCAGTGTTTCAAGAAAGAATGCCATTTGCTTGTCTCCCGCCTCAATGGCTGGTGCCCAGGTAGGCTCGGATCACGTCTTCGTTGTTGCGCACTTCTTCAGGCTCGCCATCGCCGATCTTCTTGCCGTAGTCGAGCACCACGACACGGTCGGAGATGTCCATCACCACGCCCATGTCGTGCTCGATCAGCACGATGGTGGTGCCGAACTCGTCGTTCACGTCGAGGATGAAGCGGCACATGTCCTGCTTCTCTTCCACGTTCATACCGGCCATGGGCTCATCGAGCAGCAGCACCTGCGGCTCCATGGCCAGGGCGCGGCCCAGGTCCACACGCTTTTGCAGACCGTAGGGCAACTGGCCCACGGGGGTCTTGCGGAAGGCCTGGATTTCCAGGAAGTCGATGATGTGCTCGACCTTCTCTCGGTGTGCGATTTCCTCGCGCTCGGCGGGCCCCCAGCGCAGCGCCTGCAAAAGGAGGTTGCTCTTGATCTTGAGGTTGCGCCCCGACATGATGTTGTCGATCACGCTCATGCCCTTGAACAGCGCCAGGTTCTGGAAGGTGCGGGCGATGCCCATCTCGGCCACCTGGCGGCTGTTCATGTGGCCAAAGGTCTTTCCGCGGAAGGTGATGGAGCCTTCGGAGGGCGTGTACACACCGTTGATGCAGTTGAGCATGGAGCTCTTGCCGGCACCGTTGGGGCCGATGATGGAGCGGATCTCATGCTCGCGCACGTTGAACGAAATGTCGGTCAGCGCCTTCACGCCGCCAAAGCGCAGACTGATGTTCTTGACGTCGAGGATGACGTCGCCGATTTTTTTCTGGGTCATGGGGTGCTTTCCGGTATCTCAGGCACTGACCTTGGCAGGCGCATGGACCTTGGCGTCGAGGATCTTGAGCGTGGCACTGACGCTGCCGGTGCGCCCATCCTCGAACTTGACCTGCGTTTCGATGAATTGCTCGGTGCGACCGCCATACAGCGCATCGACGAGCACGGCGTACTTCTGGGCGATGAAGCCGCGGCGCACCTTGCGCGTGCGGGTCAGCTCGTCATCGTCGGGGTCCAGTTCCTTGTGCAGCACCAGGAAGCGCGCCACCTGCGTATCGCCCATGCCCGCCTCGGCGGCCAGGTCGGCATTGACCTGGGACACGCAGTCGATGATGAGTTGCAGCACCTGCGGCTTGGAGGCCAGATCCACATAGCCGCCGTAGGGCAGGCCCTGGCGCTCGGCCCAGTTGCCCACGGCCTCGAAGTCGATGTTGATGAAGGCGCAGACCTGGTCGCGGTCGTGCCCAAAGCACACGGCCTCCTTGATCTGCGGGAAGAACTTGAGCTTGTTCTCGATGTAGTTCGGCGCAAACATGGCACCGCCATTGAGCTTGCCCACGTCCTTGGCGCGGTCGATGATGCGCAGCTGGCCGTTGGCATCGATCACGCCGGCATCACCGGTGTGGAAGTAGCCGTTCTCGTCGATCACCTCGGCCGTGGCGTCCGGGCGCTTGTAGTACTCCTTGAGCACCGACACGCCCTTGACCAGCACCTCGCCGTTGTCGGCGATCTTGAGTTCGATGCCGGGTGCCGCCTGGCCCACGCTGTTGAGGTCCACCTGCCGGTCGCGCTGCAGGCACACATAGGCGCAGGTTTCGGTCTGGCCGTAGAGTTGCTTGAGGTTGATGCCGATGGAGCGGTAGAAGCGGAACAGGTCCGGGCCGATGGCCGCGCCCGCGGTGTAGGCCACGCGGATGCGCGAGAGCCCCAGCACATTGCGCAGCGGGCCATACACAGAAAGGTCGTACCACTTGTACAGCAGCCGGTCGCTGCTGCTGACCGGCTTGCCGTCCAGGATGTCGGCGCCCACGCGGCGCGCCAGCTCCATGGCCTTGGCGTACAGCCAGCGCTTGAAGGGGGCAGCGTCTTCCATGCGGATGGACACCGAGGTCAGCATGCCCTCGAACACGCGCGGCGGCGCAAAGTAGTAGGTCGGCCCGATCTCGCGCAGGTCGATCGACACGGTGCCTGCCGACTCGGGGCAGTTGATGGTGAAGCCCGCGACCAGCCACTGGGCCACCGAGAACAGGTGGTCGCCCACCCAGGCGGGGGGCAGGTAGGAAATGATGTTGTCAGTAGGCACCAGGCGATCGACCTCGACCCCGCCCTGCGCCGAGGCGATGAAGGCCGAGTGCGTCTGGCACACCCCCTTGGGCTTGCCCGTGGTGCCCGAGGTGTACAGGATGACCGACACGTCCTCGGGGCGGTTGCGTTCCACCTCGGCCTTCCAGGCGCCGGGGTGGGCGCGGTCCCATTCGGCGCCCAGCGCCATCAGCTTCTCGGTGCTGATGAGGCCGGGTTGCTCGTAGTTGCGCAGGCCACGTGGGTCGTCGTAAATGATGTGGGTGACGCTGGGCACCGACTCGCGCACCTCCAGCAGCTTGTCCACCTGCTCCTGGTTCTCGGCGAAGAAGAACTGCACCTCCGCGTCCTCGATCACGAAGGTCATCTCGGTGGCCACCGCGTCCTGGTACAGCGGAATGGGCACGCCACCCACGCTCTGCACAGCCACCATGCTCATGTACAGGTGCGGGCGGTTGTCGCCGATCAGGGCCAGGTTCTGCCCGCGTCGGAAGCCCAGGGCCAGCAGGCCGCAGGCCAGTTGCTGCACCGTCTGTGCAGCGTCTTTCCAGGTCCAGGTCTGCCAGATACCGTACTCTTTTTCGCGTACGGCCGGGTCTGTCGGGCGCTCGGCTGCATGTTTGAGCAGCAGTTGCGGGAACGTGGTCTTCATTCCGGGTCCTATCGATGGGTCTGCAGTAGCCCTTGCGGGGCAGCAAGCCCAGAGGTCGCCTCTGGGACTTGGTAATTCATAATTGCATGGTAGGAGTTACTTTGACGCCGCGTTGTCTTTGCGATGACAATTTAGGGGTAAATACGGGCGGGGGATAACCCGCAAGCACCCCGTTCAGCGCACAAACCGCCCCTCCCTGTTCACCAGCGTCAGCTCCACAAAGCGCGAAGCATTGCGCTCGGGGACGCTGGCGTTGATCTCGAAACCACCCACATCCATCTTGCGCAGGCCCCAGGTCGCATCGATGAAGGAGGCGCGCATGGGACTCTTGCCCGCGCGCTGCAAGGCTTCGGCAAACACCCGGGCGTTGATGTAGCCCTCCAGGGCCAGGTGCGATGGCTCCATCTTGCTGTCAATGGCCTTCCAGGCCGTCTGAAAATCGCGCACGACCGGGATGATGGCGTTGGTGGGCAGGGGCATGACCTGAGAGATCACCAAGCCCACTGCATGACTACCCAAGGCCTTGACGTTGGCCGCCGTGCCCAGCACCGACAACGCATAGAGCGTGACCCCAGGTCGCAGCGTGCGAAAGGCCTTGATGAACTCCAGCGCAGGCTTGCCTGCCAGGCCCACAAGCACGGCCTCCGGGTTGGCATCGGCAATTTTCTGGGCTGCGGCCGCTGCGTCCGATGCGTTGTTCTCCACGGTGGCCGTGCGGCCCTCGGGAACCTTGGCGCGCTCCATGGCGGCGCGCGCACCGGTCAACACCTCCTTGCCAAAGGTATTGTTCTGCTGGACTACCGCAATACGCTGTATGCCCAACGTGGCAAGGTGTTGAATGCACTTCTCGGCTTCTTCGGCATAGCTGGCGCGGATGTTGAACACATTGCGCGCCCCCGGGATGCGGCTGAGCTGGCCGCCCGTGAACGGCGCAAAGAACGGCACCCCGCTGTCCTGCACCTTCGGCAACATGGCTTCGACCATGGGAGTGCCCATGCAGTTGAACAACGCGAAGCAATCCTTGTCGGCCAGAAAGGTGTCGAGGTTAGCCAAGGCACGCGGCACTTCGTAACCGTCGTCCAGTGTCTGCAGCAGGATCTGACGGCCTTGGATCCCGCCTTTGGCGTTGATGGCGGTGAAAGCAGCCACCGCCCCCTGGTGCATGGCCGAGCCCAGATCCCCCAGCGGCCCCGTCAAGGCCGTGGACTGGCACAACTTGAGCGGTGCCTCTTGGGCCAATGCGCGGGTGGCGGCCAACCAGGGCAGTGCGAGACCAACGCTGGCCAGCACGCGGCGGCGGCTCATGGTGGATGCTTGGAAGGTGGGCATGGTGTCTCCTGGGTTCACACGGCGGTGTAACTTCCTGTATCGTTGTATCTTCAGGTCTAAATTGGAATTATTTTGTCCTTGCGACGACATTTGGGATCGTGGTATTCCCGCATTCCGCGTCGCACTCTGCCCCTGCTGCCTTTCGCTTTACTTGCACCGCATGAGCACCGATCTGTCCTTGCACCACCGCCGCCGCAAACCCACGGCCGATGAACTGGCGGACATTCCCTGGCTGCCCTTGCTGCAACCGCACGAGCGCACCTGCGCCGAAGAGGTGCTGCTGGTGGGCGACGCGCTGCCCGGCGACTATGTGTGCCGCGTTGGGCGCCCCGTCACCTACTGGTTCGGCGTGATCGAGGGCCTGCTCAAGATGAGCAACGACAACGCCGACGGCGGCACCATGACCTTTGCCGGCCTGCCGCCGGGCGGCTGGTTTGGCGAAGGCACGGCCGTCAAGCGCGAGCCCTACCGCTACAACGTACAGGCCCTGCGCAAAAGCGTGGTGGCGGGCCTGCCCATAGACACCTTCCACTGGCTGCTGGACCATTCGCTGGGCTTCAACCGCTTTGTCATGCACCAGCTCAACGAGCGCCTGGGCCAGTTCATTGCGGCGCGCGAGATCGACCGCCTCAACAGCCCCAACGCCCGCGTGGCGCGCAGCCTGGCGGCCTTGTTCAACCCCACGCTGTACCCCGGTGTGGGCCAGGTGCTGCGCATCACCCAGCAGGAACTGGCCTACTTGGTGGGCCTGTCGCGCCAACGCGTGAACGAAGCGCTCGCGGCCCTGCAGGCGCGCGGGGTCATCCGCGTGGAATACGGCGGGGTGCGTGTGCTGGACCTGCAGGCGCTGCGCGACAGCATCCCATCCTCCTGATGATTTGAGAAAAAATGGCCTCCAACGTCCGTCCATCAAGCGCCAGTAGCTTTTATTTTCATAGCAATAGAGATCCTTCACGGGCGGCCGCCGGCATGCACAATGGGCGCCAAGTTTCACAAAGGAGCACCCCCATGGACCTGGGCTTGTCAAGCACCCTGCGCACCGCGCCCGCACTCTGCCTGCTGCTGGGCTTGGGCGCCTGCACCAGCGTGGCACCGCCCGCCCCAGCGCCAGGCGAGGAGCTTCTGGGCCTGAGCGCCCACCACGAACTGCTGCGCTTTCGCGCCGGTGCGCCGCAGCACATCCTGGAGCGCCGCAGCATCAACGGCCTGGCGCCCGGCGACCAGCTCGTGGGGCTGGACTACCGCGTCGCGCGGGGTGTGCTGTTTGCCCTGGCACAGAGCGGGCGCCTGTACACGCTGGACGCTGCCACGGGCGCCGCCAACGCAGTGGGTGCCCCCGATGCGTCGCCCCGCCTGCGCGGGCAGGCCTGGGGGTTCGACTTCAACCCTGCGGCCGACCGCATTCGCGTCGTTTCGGACCAAGGGCACAACCTGCGCCTGCACCCCGACACCGGCCAACAGGTCGATGGCGACGCCACCCAGCCTGGCGTGCAGCCCGACCCCGCGCTGCGCTACGCCTGGGGCGACATGCACGCGGGCCGCACGCCGCACATCGTGGCAGCGGGCTACACCTACAACCAGCGTGACGACAAACTCACCACCAACTACGCCATCGACGCTGCCCTGGGCACGCTGGTGCTGCAGGGTTCGCGTGAAGGCACCCAACCCATGGTCTCACCCAACACCGGGCAGCTGCGCACGGTGGGCTCCCTGGGGCTGGGACCGCTGGAAGACGCATCGTTCGACATTGCCGACGTCAACAACACCGCACTGCTGGCCGCGCGCACCGGTGCGCATGCGCCCACCGTGCTGTACCGTGTGGACCTGGACACCGGCCGCGCCCGAGCGCTGGGCGTGGTGGGCGACGGCGCCCCGCTGCGCGGCCTGGCCATCGTTCCATGATGCCGCTGCCCGCTCCCCGCAAGGCCGCAGCCCTGTGCGCCCTGCTGTGGCTGACGGGCGCAGCCAGCGCAGGCAGCCTGCGCGTACAGGTGCTGGACAGCGCGGGCAAGCCCCTGGAGGGCGCCGTCGTCTCGCTCGTGTCCGATGCCGCGCGCCGCGCGGTGCGCCCCCTGCCCGAGCAGGAAATCTCACAGGAGAACAAGCAGTTTGTGCCTGCAGTGCGCGTGGTCACCGTAGGCACGCTGGTGCGCTTTCCCAACCGCGACAGCGTGCGCCACCATGTGTACTCGTTCTCGCCCACCAAGAAGTTCGAAATCAAGCTCTACGCAGGCACCCCCGCTGCCCCCGTGCTGTTTGACCAGCCAGGCGTGGCCGTGCTGGGTTGCAACATCCATGACCAGATGGTGGGCTGGGTGGTGGTGCTCGACACCCCCTATTTCGCCCAGACCGATGCCCAGGGGCAGGCGCTCCTGGAGGGGATGCCTGCGGGCGCGCACCAGTTGCGCGCCTGGCACGCGCGCCTGCCGGTGGATGTGACGCCACCCCAGCAGGCCATTGCACTCACCGAAGGCTACAGCACCGCCACCGTGCGCCTGGGCGGTCTGCAGCCATGAGCCCAACACCCACCCGCGTGCGCCACAGCCTGATCCTCAAGCTGGTCGGGGTGTCTATCCTGCTGCTGCTCATCGTGCAGGCCGCAGGTTTTGCCGTGGTGCATGTCGGCATCGACCGCAACGCGCGCCTGCAACTGGCGCGAGAGCTCGACAACGACGAACGCGTGTGGCTGCGCCTGCTGGAGCAAAACGCCGAGCGCCTGCGCCAGGGCTCGGCCCTGCTGGCGGCCGACTATGGGTTTCGCGCCGCCGTCAGCTCGGACGACCAGCCCACGATCCAGTCCGCGCTGGAGAACCACGGCGCACGCATCGGTGCGGCGGCCACAGCCCTGCTCGACACCCGCCTGGCGCTGCGCGCGGCCAGCCTGGCGAGCGAGCTGCCGCAGATGCCCGCCGAGCTGCCCCTGGTGGTGCAGGCCCTGGCCGCGCAACCCCAGGGCAGCCAGGTGGCCGTGATTGCGGGGCGGCCCTACCAATTTGTCATGGTGCCCTTGCGCGCACCGTTGGTGATTGGCTGGGTGCTCATGGGCTTCCCGGTGGGCCAGCCGCTGGCCGATGAAATGCGCCAACTGCTCGGGGTGGACGTGGCCGTGCGCGTGCAGGCGGGTGCGAGCACCACGCTGCCGGTGGCCACCGTGCCTGCGCCGGTGCGGGCACGGCTGCTGCAGCCCGGTGCGCTGCCGCTGGAGCTGCAGGCCGGTACGCACACCCTGCTGGTGCGGGCCCGCGCCCTGCCGGCCGTGGGCGGCGAGGTGCACACCCTGCTGTTGCGGTCGGTGGACACCGTGGTGGGGCCGCTGCGCCAGTTGCAACTGCTGCTGGCCGTCATCACCGCAGCCGGTGTGCTGCTGTTTGCGCTGGGCAACGGCGCCATGGCGCAGCGGCTGACCACCCCGCTGCGCTCGCTGCTCACGGCCACCCGGCGCCTTGCGGGAGGCGACTACAGCGAACCCCTGCGCCACACCGGGCGCAGCGACGAGATCGGCGACCTGGCGCGCTCTTTTGACGGCATGCGCCTGGAAATCGCCCGCCAGCAGGCCGAGGTGCGTGACCTGGCCTACCGCGACCGCCTCACCGGCCTGCCCAACCGCGAGCGCTTTCGCCAGGCCGTGATGCAGGCCATTGCGGTACAGCCCCCCTTGGGGAGCACACCCCTGGCAGTTCTGCTGCTGGATCTGGACCGTTTCAAGCATGTCAACGACGTGCTGGGCTACGCCTTTGGCGACCGCCTGCTGCAGGCCGTGGCCCAGCGCCTGCGGCCCCACGCATCCCAGGCCCCCGATCTGGTGGCACGTGTGGGCGGCAACGAATTTGCGCTGCTGCTGCACGGTGCCGACCCCACCCGCGCCCTGAAGGCTGCGCAGACCATCGTGCAGGCCTTTGAGGCGCCTCTGGAGCTGAACGAACAGACCGTGGATCTAAGCGCCGCCCTGGGCATTGCCTGCTGGCCCGGCCACGCCGCCGACGCCGACGGACTGCTCAACCGCGCCGAAATCGCCATGTACGCCGCCAAGCGCACGCTCAGTGTGGTGCAGCTGTACGACCCTGCGCTGGATTCCTCCAGCGCGCAGACGCTCACCTTGCTGGGCGACCTGCGCCGCGCCGTGGAGCAGGACGAACTGCGCCTGTTCCTGCAACCCAAGGTGGCGCTGCAGGGCCACCACACCCTGGCCGCCGAAGCCCTGGTACGCTGGCAGCACCCACAGCGCGGTCTGGTACCGCCCATGCAGTTCATCCCCTTCGCCGAGCAGACGGGCTTTGTGCGCCAGCTCACACTGTGGGTCTTCGAAGCCGCCGCACGCTGGCAGGCGCAGCCCCAGGCGCGTGCGCTGGGCGTGCGCGTGTCGGTCAACCTGTCCACGCGCGACCTGCTGGATCCCGATCTGAGCCATCGCCTGGACGACATCCTGCAACGCCACGGCGTGGCGGCCACGGCCTTTTGCCTGGAGATCACCGAAAGCGCCATCATGGACGACCCCCAGCGCGCCGAGGCCATGCTCAACCGCCTGGCGCAGCAGGGGTTCCGGCTCTCCATCGACGACTTCGGCACCGGCTATTCGTCACTCGCCTACCTGCGCCGCCTGCCGGTACAGGAGCTCAAGATCGACAAGTCCTTCGTCATGGGCATGCAAAGCGCCGAGGGTGACGCCATGATCGTGCGCTCCACCATCGACCTGGCGCACAACCTGGGGCTGAGCGTGGTGGCCGAAGGCGTGGAAAGCGCCGACATCCTGGAGCACCTGCGCAGGCTGAAGTGCGACGAGGCACAGGGCTACCACATCAGCCGCCCCCTGCCGCTGGACGATTACCTGGCCTGGCAGGCGCGCCAGGCCTGAAAGCAACCCCGGCGCGGAATCATTGGCCCGGGGCGTGGTAGCGCCGCGCGCTGGCGCCGCCATCCAAAGCCTGGGGGGGCGGCGTGGACGCAGCCGCTGCGGTGCCCTGGCTGGGACCGGACCAGTCGCGGTCATCGCGCGCGCTGCGCTCCAGCCGGAAAGCGCTCACCACCTGGGTCAGGCGCCCTGCCTGCTCCTTGAGGCTGTCGGCCGCCGCCGCGCCCTGCTCCACCAAGGCCGCGTTCTGCTGGGTCATCACCTCCAATTCGCCCACCGACTGGCTCACCTGCCCGATGCGCTGGCTTTGCTCCTGCGCGGACTGGGTGATCTCGGCCATGATGTCCGAGACCTTGCGCACGGCGCCCACCAGTTCATCCATGGTGCTGCCCGCACGGTGCACCTGCTCGCCTCCTTGCTCGACCTGCTGCACGCTGGCGCCGATCAGGGCCTTGATCTCGCGCGCCGCCGTGGCCGCGCGTCCCGCCAGGTTGCGCACCTCGCCCGCCACCACCGCAAAGCCGCGCCCCTGCTCGCCTGCGCGGGCCGCTTCCACAGCAGCGTTGAGCGCCAGGATGTTGGTCTGGAAGGCAATGCCGTCGATCACCCCGGTGATGTCGGCGATCTTGCGCGAGCTGGCGCTGATTGACTCCATGGTCTGCACCACCTGCGTCACCGCCTGCCCACCGCGCGTTGCCGTCTGCGAGGCGCTGGAGGTCAGGTGGTTGGCCTGGTGTGCGGAATCCGCGCTCTGCGACACGGTGCCGGTCAGATCGGCCAGCGCCGCGGCACTGGCCTGAAGGTTGTGCGAGGTCAGTTCGGTGCGCTGACTCAGATCGAGGTTGCCCGACGCGACCTCCGAGCTGGCCGTGAGGATGGAATCGGCCGCCTGGCTGATCTCGGCCACCAGGGCGCGCAGGCGCTCCTGCATGGCGGCAATGGCGTCGAGCAGGCGGCCGGTTTCGTCGTGGATGCGCACTTCAATGGCCGAGGTCAAATCGCCGCGCGCAATGCGCTCTGCCACCACGACCGCGCGGCCAATCGGCAACGTGATACTGGCCGTGATGCGCCGCGCAATCCACCATCCCAGCAACGCAGCCACCGCCACCAGCCCCGCACCCAGACCGCGCGCCTGGCCCTGCAGTCGCTCGGCCTGCTCGGCCGATGCCGCATTGAGCTGGTTCTGCCGCTCGATCAGCTCCGCCAGCTTGGCGCGCCAGGCGCTCTCGGCGGGCGCGGCGCGGGTCATCAGCGTGAGCGTGGCGCTCACGGTGTCGCCGTCTTCGATGGCCTTGAGGGCAGTTTCCATTTCGGGGCGGGCTTTCTGGGCCAGGGCCTCGATGTCGCTCAGCAGCTGTTGCTGCTCCGGCGTCGTGTCTGCCGAGGCAAAGAGCTTGGCCAGCGCCGCCTGATGCTGCTGGTAGTCCTGCAGCGATTTGCGCGCCGCTGCAATCTGCGCCTGGGCCTGCTGGCCGTCGATTTCGTTCAACATGGCGGCCGAGCGGCTCTGGATGCCCAGGGCACCCACCGTCTCCAGCATGGTGTTGACCCGCTTGGCCTTGGCCGCACCGGGGCCGGTGATGGCGCGCATCTGCTGGTTGACCGTGTGCAGCGACCACAGCCCTCCGGCGGCAATGCCCATCATCAGCACCAGCAGGCAGCCAAACCCCAGGCGCAGCCGTGCTGCGATGGAGAGCGAAGTGAGCGTCTGGGCTAGGGACATAACAAAACCTCCGGTGCCAATGGCAGCAAACCCATGTGGGATGCGGCCCCCGAGTGTATTGACAATACGTTACGCTGTGTACGGGAGATCATGTGGGTTTTCCATGTAAGCATGTGCGCTGTGCATGGGCCCGAATGAGACAATCCGGCCCATGCAAGCCAAGAAGCCCGCCCCGCGCCCCCTGCAGCCCTCCCCAGCGCCCGGCGGCGCCGAACCCGCCGCCCAAGGTACGCGGCTGAACAAGCGCCTGGCGGAGCTGGGCCTGTGCTCGCGCCGCGAAGCCGACGACTGGATTGCACGCGGCTGGGTACAGGTCAATGGCAAGGTGGCCGAAATGGGCACCCGGGTGCAGCCGCAGGACCGCGTCACCGTGCAGCAGGCCGCGCAGCGCCAGCAGGACAGCCGCGTCACCATCCTGCTGAACAAGCCCATCGGCTACGTCTCGGGCCAGGCCGAGGACGGGCATGAGCCTGCCGTAACGCTCATCAACCCGCGCACGCACTGGCGTGACGACCCCAGCGGCCTGCGTTTCTCGCCGCCGCACCTGCGCGGCCTGGCGCCGGCCGGGCGGCTGGACATCGACTCGGTGGGCCTGCTCGTGCTCACGCAGGACGGGCGCGTGGCGCGGCAGATCATTGGCGAAGACTCCACCATGGACAAGGAATACCTCGTGCGCGTGGTGTACCAGGGGCCGGGCCCGCTGCGCGCCCTGCCGCCGGGCGCGCGCGCCGAGCCGCTGCAGGAGATCGACGAGCGCGACCCCGTCAGCACCAACGTGCAGGCGGTGTTCCCGCGCGAGCAACTCGAACGCCTGCGCCACGGCCTGAGCCTGGACGGCCAGCCGCTCAAGCCCGCCAAGGTGGAATGGCAGAACCCCGAGCAACTGCGCTTTGTGCTGCAGGAGGGCAAGAAGCGCCAGATCCGCCGCATGTGCGAACTGGTGGGCCTGAAGGTGGTGGGCCTCAAACGCATCCGCATCGGCCGTGTCACACTGGGCAACCTGCCCGTGGGGCAGTGGCGCTACCTGGGCCCGCACGAACGCTTCTGACAGCCCGTGCTCCAGGTCGCGCCCTGGCCTTTTGTTCGGAGCGCGCATGTCCCCTTCCACACCGCCCCAACCGGGCAAAAAATCCCAGGCCGCGCGCGCAGCCTTGCAATCGCTGCGCCCCGCCGACCTGCGCGGCGCGGCGCGCCTGGCCACCCAGGCCACGGCAGGCGTGGCGCGCATTGCCGAGGGCGTGCACCGCTCGGTGCTGGACACCCTGGGCCTGCCCGGCGCGGCCACGCCGGGGCGCACACGCGGCATCACCGGCCTGGTGTACCAAAGCATCCACGGGGTGACGCATTGGGTGGACGTGGGTGTGCAGGCCGCACTGCGGCGGCTGGAGCCCACGCTGGAGCGCGCAGGCATGGGTGCGCAAACGGCGCCCTCGCCCGAACGCGAGGCACTGCTGTCCGCACTGAACGGCGTGATGGGCGACCGCCTGGCCGCCGATGCCAACCCCCTGGCCCTGCCCATGGAACTGCGCCAGCACGGCCACGCACTGGACCTGGCCGCACTGCGCGCCAGTGGCAAGGCCACCGGCAAGGTGCTGCTGCTGGTGCACGGCCTGTGCATGAACGACCTGCAATGGCAGCGCGCAGGCCACGACCACGGCGCACACTTGGCCCAGGCGCTGGGCTACACCCCCGTGTACCTGCGCTACAACACCGGCCAACACACCTCCACCAACGGGCAGGCCCTGGCAGAGCGCCTGGAAGCCCTGCTGCAAGACTGGCCCGTGCCGGTGCAGGAGCTGAGCGTACTGGCCCACAGCATGGGCGGGCTGGTGGTGCGCTCCGCCTGCCACAGCGCCGCCACGGCAGGCCAGCGCTGGCCCGCTGCCCTGCGGCATGTGGTGTTTTTGGGCACCCCGCACCATGGCGCACCGCTGGAGCGCGCCGGCCACTGGGTGGATGTGCTGCTGGACAGCACCCCCTACAGCCGACCCTTCGCGCGCCTGGGCCAGCTGCGCAGCGCGGGCATCACCGACCTGCGCTACGGCCATGTGCTGGACGCCGACTGGCAGGGCCGCGATCGCTTTCGCCGCAGCCCCGACACCCGCACCCCCTTGCCCCTGCCCGCAGGGGTGGACTGCTACACCGTGGCCGCCACGCTGGCTGCGCGCCGCAGCCCCCTGGCAGAACGCCTGGTGGGCGACGGCCTGGTGCCCCTGCGCAGTGCCCTGGGCCTGCACGACGACCCGGCGCGCTGCCTGGCCTTTGCCAAGCCGCACCAGTACCTGACCTTTGGCACGGGGCACCTGGACCTGCTCAGCGATGCGGGCGTGGCGCAGCAACTGCTGCAGTGGTTCCAGCCAGACTGAAGGCGGCGCCAGAACATTGCTACCATGCTGCCACCCCCCGTACTGCAGCCCGAGGAGACCACCGTGAGCGACCAGAAATACCGTTTGGTAACCCGCAGCGACTTTGACGGCCTGGTGTGCGCCGTGCTGCTCAAGGAGCTGGACCTGATCGACGACATCCTGTTCGTTCACCCCAAGGACATGCAGGACGGCAAGATCGCCATCACCGCGCGCGACATCACCACCAACCTGCCCTATGTGCCGGGCGCGCACCTGGTGTTCGACCACCACGAATCCGAGACCGTGCGCAACCAGGGCGACCGGCCCAACCACATCATCGAGGCGCACGCCCCGTCGGCAGCGCGCGTGGTGTACAACCACTATGGCGGCAAGGCCCGCTTCCCCCGGGTGACCGACGAAATGATGGCCGCCGTGGACCAGGCCGACTCGGCCCAGTATTCGCGCGAAGACATCCTCGACCCCCAGGGCTGGGTGCTGCTCAACTACCTCATGGATTCACGCACCGGCCTGGGGCGTTTCCGCGAATTCCGCATCAGCAACTACGCCCTGATGATGGACCTCATCAACTACTGCCGCGACCACACCATCGAGCAGATCCTGGCCCTGCCCGATGTGCAGGAACGCGTGCAGCTCTACATGGATCACGCCGCGCGCGCCAAGGAGCAAATCCAGCGCTGCGCCCGCCAGGTGGGCAACCTGGTGGTGCTGGACCTGCGGCAGGAAGAGACCATCTGGGCCGTCAACCGCTTCATGATTTATGCGCTGTTCCCCACGGCCAACATCTCCATCCACGTCATGTGGGGCGTGCAAAAGCAGAACACCGTGTTCGCCACCGGCAAGTCCATTCTGGACCGCGGCAGCAAAACCCATGTGGGCAACCTGATGCTGGAATTTGGCGGTGGCGGCCATGCGGCCGCAGGCACCTGCCAGATTGCCAACGACCAGGCCGACGCCGTGCTGCAAACACTGATCCAGCGCATCAACGCAGACGGGTAGGGCAAAAGAGCAACCCCCTGTGGCGCTGCGCGCCTTCCCCCTTCTCTCGGCTATCGCCGGGAAGGGGGACGCCACCAGCGCGGCGGGGCGGCCCTTGCGCGGTGGCCGCTGGTCTGCGCTGCGCTGTTGGCATAGATCGTGCCCGACGCGCAGCGCAAAGGAAACCGGAAACTTTCAATAAAAATGGCATCTAGCGCTTATCCATCAAGCGCTAGTAGCTATCATTTTTGATGATTTGTGCGCTACCAACCTCGGCGCGGCCCAGGGTTGAAACCGGCGCAAGCACCCCCAAATGAACGCCTGCGCGCTGGCCTGGCCGGTGGGACGGGCGGCGCAACCCTTTCCCGCATTGGATTTGTCACTACAACCCCTATGAGCAAACAAACCCTTTCCTTCCAGGCCGAAGTGGCCCAGTTGCTGCACCTGGTCACGCACTCGCTGTACTCCAACCAGGAAATCTTCCTGCGCGAGCTGATCTCCAACGCCTCCGACGCCTGCGACAAGCTGCGCTTCGAGGCGCTGAACAACAACGCGCTGTACGAAGACGCCCCCAACCTTGAAGTGCGCGTGAGCTTCGACAAGGACGCCAAGACGCTCACCATCCAGGACAACGGCATCGGCATGAGCGCGCAGGAGGCCATCGACCACCTGGGGACGATTGCCAAGAGCGGCACCAAGGACTTCATGGGCAAGCTCACGGGCGACCAGAAGGCGGACGCCCAGCTCATCGGCCAGTTCGGCGTGGGCTTCTACTCGGGCTTCATCGTGGCCGACAAGATCACCGTCGAATCGCGCCGCGCGGGCCTCAAGGCCGACGAAGGCGTGCGCTGGGTCAGCGGCGGCGCCGGCGACTTCGAGGTGGAGACCATCACGCGCGCCGCGCGCGGCACCAGCGTCATCCTGCACCTGCGCGACGACGCTGCTGAATACCTCAACGCCTGGAAGCTCAAGCAGGTGATCGGCAAGTACTCCGACCACATCAGCCTGCCCATCCTCATGGAAAAAGAGGAGTGGAAAGAGAGCGAGAAAGAAGGCGAACCCGGCGGCATGGTCAAGACCGGCGAATGGGAAACCGTCAACAAGGCCAGCGCCCTGTGGACCCGCCCCAAGAAAGACATCACCGAAGAGCAGTACCAGGAGTTCTACAAGGCCATCAGCCACGACCACGAGAACCCGCTGACCTGGGCGCACAACCGCGTGGAGGGCAACACCGAGTACACGCAGCTGCTCTACATCCCCGCCAAGGCGCCGTTCGACCTGTGGAACCGCGACAAGAAGGCCGGTGTGAAGCTCTACGTCAAGCGCGTCTTCATCATGGACGATGCCGAGGCGCTGATGCCCAGCTACCTGCGCTTCGTCAAGGGCGTGATCGACTCCAGCGACCTGCCGCTCAACGTCAGCCGCGAGCTGCTGCAGGAAAGCCGCGACGTGCGCGCCATCCGCGAAGGCAGCACCAAGCGCGTGCTGAGCATGCTGGAAGACCTGGCCAAGCATGACAAACACGAAGCCACGGCCGGCGACGACGGCGTGACCGACGTGGTGGACGCCGACGACAAGGCCAAGGAAGGCAAGTACACCCAGTTCTACGCCGAGTTCGGCGCGGTGCTGAAAGAAGGCCTGGGCGAAGACTTCGGCAACCGCGAGCGCCTGGCCAAGCTGCTGCGCTTTGCCAGCACCACCAGCGACAGCGTGAGCGTGGGCTTTGCCGACTACAAGGCGCGCATGAAAGAGGGCCAGGAGGCCATCTACTACATCACCGCCGACAGCCTGGCGGCGGCCAAGAACAGCCCGCAGCTCGAAGTCTTCAAGAAGAAGGGCATCGAAGTGCTGCTCATGACCGACCGCGTGGACGAGTGGGCGCTGAACTACCTGCACGACTTCGAAGGCACGCCGCTGCAAAGCGTGGCCAAGGGCGCCGTGGACCTGGGCAAGCTGCAGGACGAAGCCGAGAAGAAAGCCGCCGAGGAAGCCGCCGAAGCCTTCAAGCCCGTGCTGGCCAAGCTCAAGGAAGCCCTGAAGGACAAGGCCGAAGATGTGCGCGTGACCACCCGCCTGGTGGACTCGCCCGCCTGCCTGGTGGTGCAGGAGGACGGCATGAGCACCCAGCTCGCCCGCATGCTCAAGCAGGCCGGCCAGAAGGCCCCCGAAACCAAGCCCGTGCTGGAGGTGAACGCCGAGCACCCGCTGGTGAAGAAGCTCGACGGCAGCGTGCACTTCCACGACCTGGCCCACATCCTGTTCGACCAGGCCCTGCTGGCCGAAGGCGGCCTGCCGGACGACCCGGCGGCTTACGTCAAGCGGGTGAATGCGCTGCTGGCTTGATTTGAAGAAAAATGGCCTCTGACGCTCGTAGAATGGGCGCTAGTAGCTGTAGAAAAATGAGCGAATAGCCCCGGTGGGATGGAAATTCTGCCGGGGTTTTGTCTTGGGCTTGGGGGTGCTGTAGCCCTAGCGGAGATGTGGAGCTCAACCGTGTCCACCCGATGGCCGGTCATGGCGTTTGCAAGTCGAGCGCCTTCCACGCGGCGAACACATCCACCTGCTTACGCAACCAATCCACGGGCATCGGGCTGGTTCCCCAGTGGTGCAAGCGCCCGAGGGCCTCGCCCATGTTCCACAGGTGCCGCAGTTGGACGAACAGCGGTAGCGCGGCCATGTCCGCTGGCGTGACCTCGCCACCGGCGCTGCGGTAGCCCTGGATGTAGTGCGCCCACCGTTCCAGTAGCAGCTCGTCGGGTTCCTTGAGGCTCTTGCGCGTCAGGTAGGACCAGGGCATCACGCACAGGTCGTAGGCCAGGAAGCCCGGCCCGGCGTCGTCAAAGTCAAAAAACACAGCACTTTTGGCACCGTCGGCATTCGTGGCGATGTGGTTGTTGAAACCATGCGTGTCGCCGTGGCATATGACGCGGCTCAGCCCACCCTTGGCCTGGGCCAGTTCGGCCAGCAGGCCTTGCACCAACTGGCGGTAGGTGTTCAGCAACTCCAGGTCCAGCTCGGGGTGCGTGTGCAGATAGGCCAGGGTTTGCTCCGCCAGGTGACTGCCGTCCAGGGTATATCGGCTGGGCGGACCAGCATAGTCGCGGGCCGTCATATGGATGCGAGCCAACGTGCCGCCTGTCTGCTCGAAGTCTTCCAGCGTGTCCGGCACGGCGCCTGGCGCATGCCGGAACAACGCCATGGCGCGCAGCCCTTCGGGGAAACGCAGTTCCACATGGGTGCGCCCCTGGGCAGTTGGCACCGGCACGGCCACGGCCACGCCATGGGCGTCGAGGTGCGCCAGGAGTGATAGCTCGAAATCGGCGTTGAAATCCCCGCGCGGGCGGATGGAATACAGCCGAACGACGTACCTGCTTCCATCGACAGAGCGCAGTGCGTAGTTGTCGTTCAGGCCCCGGCGAATCAGGTGGCACTGCTGCACCGCAAGGCCGTGGTGCTGCTCCACCCAGCGCACGATAGAGGATGCGGCCGCGGTCGTGTGGGCGGTGACGAGATCAGGGTCGTAGCGTTGGGTGGCATGCATGGTGCATTGTCCCTGCGTTCCAGGCCTGCTGCCTGAACTGCTGCCACGGCTAGAACCGGGCCTCACGCCACCAACGGTTCCTCCTGCATGGCCTCGATCTGCTCGTGCAGCATGTCCACCTGCCCGCGCCAGTAGTCGCTGCTGCCGAACCAGGGGAAATTGATCGGGAAGATCGGGTCTTCCCAGCGGCGGGCCAGCCACGCGCTGTAGTGGATGAGTCGCAGGGTGCGCAGCGGCTCGATGAGGGCCAGCTCGCGGCGGTCGAAGGGGCGGAACTGCTCGTAGCCGTCGAGCAGGGCGCCGAGCTGGTGCGTGCGCTGGCGCCGGTCGCCCGACAGCAGCATCCACAGGTCCTGCACCGCTGGGCCCATGCGGGCGTCGTCCAGATCCACGAAGTGCGGGCCGCCACGGCCCCATTCGTCCAGTGGCGTCCAGAGGATGTTGCCGGGGTGGCAGTCGCCGTGCAGGCGCAGCATGGTGGCATTTTTTAAGCAAAATTGGCCTCCAGCGCCCGTGGATTGTGCGTCAGCAGCTATCAAATCAAGAGCGGCATTGCAGGCCTCGCGCCAGGCTGATTGCACATCGAGCGGGATCAGGGCGTGCGCCAGCAGCCAGTCGCGCGGCTCGGTGCCAAAGCTCTGCAAGTCCAGCGCGGGGCGGTGCGTGAAAGGGCGTGCGGCGCCCACGGCGTGGATGCGCGCGAGGAAGCGGCCGGTCCATTCGAGCACCTCGAAGTCGTCCAGCTCGGGCTGGCGCCCGCCACGCCAGGGGCTGACGGAGAACTGGAAGTCGCCGTGCGGGTGCAGCGTGCGGCCGTCGATCACCAGCGGGCCGACGGCGGGTACCTCGGCGGCCATGAGCTCGGCTGCGAAGGCGTGTTCTTCGAGGATCTGCGCCTCGCTCCAGCGCCCTGAGCGGTAGAACTTGGCCACCACGCGGCTGCCGTCCTCCAGCGTGGCCTGGTACACGCGGTTCTCGTAGGACGACAGCGCCATGAGCCGCCCGTCGCCGTACAGGCCCACGCTGGCCAGCGCGTCGAGCACGGCATCGGGCGTGAGGGTGGCGAAGGGGTGGAGCGGCGCGGTGTCGGGACTAGGGTTCATCCTCTGATTTTCGCCGCCACACCGGCACCCAAGACATGTCATACTTTGTTACATTCGGAAGAGATTCCGCGCGCGGAACTGTAAGGAGTGGCGAATGGCGTTGAGCATCAAAACCAAGATCTGGCTTCCTGCCATTGCGGTGAGCATTGGCCTGGTTCTTATGTCCACGGGCTCGGCGGTGCGCACGGTGAAGTCGCAGGCCATCACGGTCAAGGAGCAGTCCGATCAGCAAAGCAAGCTGGAGCTGTCCGCACGCTGGCGCGGGCTGGCCGAGGCGCAGGCGCTGCGCACCCTGGGCGCGGCGCTGGCGGCCGATGAGGCCTCTGCCGCCCTGCTGCAGGGCGGGCAGGAGCAGGACCAGCAGGAGCTGGCCCAGGTGCAGTCGGCGCTGGGCACGCTGCTCACCACCCCGATGGAGCGCGCCGCGCTGGACGCTGCCACCCAGCAGGCGCAGGCGCTGAAGGCTTCGCTGGAGGCCGCGCAAAAGCTCAAGGCGGCGGGCGACGCCGCCGCGCTGCAGGCACACATCCAGAGCGACACGCAGGGCAAGCTCAAGGCATTTCAGAGCGCACAGCAGGACATGGTGCGCCTGACCGAGCGCGGCGCCACCGAGTTGCGCGACAAGGCGGGCACGGAGCGCCTGAAGACCGTGTGGGGCGTGGCGGGCATCATGGCCATCATCATTGTGGCGGTGTGCATCGGCACGCGGCTGGTGCAGCGCAGCGTGACGGAGCCGCTGGCTTACATCACCCAGGTGGCGCGCTCGATTGGTGCAGGTGACCTGACGCTGCACATCAGCACCGACCGGCAGGATGAAATGGGTGAGGTGCTGCGCGCGCTCGATCAGATGTCGGATTCCCTGGCCGAGTTGGTGGGGCAGGTGCAGCGCTCGGCAGGCAGCATTGGCGCGGCCAGCGTGGAGATCGCCCATGGCAACCACGACCTGTCCAACCGCACCGAGGCCACGGCGGCCAACCTGCAGCGTGCGTCGTCCACGCTGGACCACCTCAACAGCGCCGTCGGTCAGTCGGCCGCATCGGCCCGCGAGGCCAACGCGCTGGCGGCTTCGGCCTACACCGTGGCGCAAAGCGGCGGTCAGTCGGTGAGCGAGGTGGTGCAGACCATGCACCGCATCGACCACTCGTCCAAGAAGATCGTGGACATCATTGCCGTGATCGACGGCATTGCCTTCCAGACCAACATCCTGGCGCTGAACGCCGCCGTGGAAGCGGCCCGTGCCGGTGAGCAGGGGCGCGGTTTTGCGGTGGTGGCCAGCGAGGTGCGCTCGCTGGCCGGGCGCTCGGCGGAGGCCGCGCGCGAGGTCAAGGCGCTGATTTCCGCCTCGGTGGAGAACGTGGAAGCCGGCACGGCGCTGGTGGACCGCGCCGGGCAGACCATGCAGGAAATCGTGCAGTCGGTGCAGCGCGTCAGCGGCATCATCGAGGAAATCACCGCCAGCACCGCCGAGCAAAGCCGCGACATGCAGCAGGTGAACGCTGCCGTGGGCGAGCTGGAGCAGATGACCCAGCAGAACGCTGCGCTGGTGGAAGAAAGCGCCGCCGCCGCCGGCGCCATGAGCGAACAGGCCGCCGTGCTCGAACGCCTGGTAGGCCGCTTCAAGCTGGACGAGGCGACGCAACAGCCTTCGTATGCGCAGGCCCGCGCGCCTGCAGCTCAGCCCGCGCTGCTGACGCGCAGCTAGCTCTGGCGGGCGCAGTTCACGGCTGCATGCTGGCGACGTGACCCATGCGCGGGTCGCCCTGCCCGCGCAGCAGATCGAGAAACAGCGCCTGCGTGGCCTGCGGCCCCTGGTGCTGCTGCACCGTGATCCAGGGCTGGGGCTGCGCCTGCACGGCGGTGGTGAAGGCCTGCCAGGCAGCCACCAGGCGCTCGTTCAGGCCCTGCACGCCCCACTCCTGGGTGCGCTTTTTCACCTGCGCGGGGGCAAAGAACATGACCGGGCGCGGGCCGGGCAATTGCCCCGCACCGCCCAGGTCGCCCACATGGCTGGCGCCCACGGCGCAGCTGTAGGCCAGTTGCGTGCAATGCTGGTGGATGCGCTGGCGCAGCGCCACGCTGCCGGCAAAGTCGATGTACACGCAGGGGGTATCGGCGGCAAGCTGCTCCAGGTCCTCGTAGGCGACCACGCGGTGGTAGCAGCCCAGACTTTCGCAGAAGGCCTGGTTGGCCTGGGATGTGAGGCCCACCACCTGCACACCTGCACGCTGCGCGAGTTGGAAGGCCGTGCCATAGGCGGTTTTGCTCGACGCACTGGAGAGCAGCAGCGTGCCCGCACCATAGAAGCCCTGGTCGGCCAAGAAGTCGTCAATGAGCCAGGAGGTGATGAACAGCGGCCGCAGCAGGGCCTGGATGTCTTCGGTGTCGGGGCGGTAGAACGGGTCGGCGCTGCAGCGCAGGTAGTGGTTGTACACGGCGTGCAGGCCGACGCGGTGCGCGGCGCCGTCGGCAAAGCCGGTGGCCGATGTTTTGTGGGGGCTGAGCACGGCCTCGTTGGCCATGGGCCAGTAGCCGTAGAGCCGCTCGCCCACGGGCACATCGGGGTGCCGCGATTCGGTCACCGTGCCAAAGCCCCACACCGGCACGATGCCCCAGCCGGGCTCGCCCGAGGGGAAGAAGCGCCAGTACTCCAGCATCTCGCCCATGGCGGCGTAGGTGATGTTGTTGGCGGTGAGCGCAAAGCAATCGACGCGCACGCGCACCTGGCCGTCGGCCAGCGCGGCGGGTTCGGTGCTGCGCAACTGGGTGGTGGCCAGGGCGTCCTGGCGCACAAGCAGGGTGGTGGTGTTCATGCACCAACGTTAGGGCAAGCCGCCCGCAGGCTCAAGCCCGGCGGGCCGCCTGCGCGACACCCCCCGGACGGGGTTGCGTTGCGCACGAGGGATGGTGTTCAGGCGCCCCAGACCACGTCCTTGCCCTCTGCGGCGCTGCGCCGCAGCATGTCGATGAAGGGCGCTGCGCGCTGGCGCAGGGTGACGGTGTCACGCTCCCGGCCATCGGGCTCCTGCTGCGCAGCGTCCTCGGCGTCGGCGGTTTGGCCTGCTTCGGCCAGGCGGCGCTCTTCTTCCAGCACGGCGGCCTCCAGGGCCGCAATGGTTGCGGGGATCTGCGCGGCGGTGATGATGCCCTGCGCCAGCGCCTCCTTGCCCGCCAGCTCCAGCAGGCGCTTGGCATGGGGTTCGAGCAGGATCAGGTCGGCCGTGGCACGGGATTTGAATTTGTAGAGCATGGTGTGCGTGCTATGGGGTGGTGTCGGGTGCAAGCATACGCCGCCCCGCACGGCCGCCCGGCATGCGTGCACGCAGGCGCTGGGCCGCCTGCAAGAGCAGCGGGCCATACAGCAGCAAGGCCAGCGCGGCGCCGATCAGGGGCAGGGCCGCATAGACCCAGCCCGTGAGCCGCTCGCCCCCCAGGGCCACACCCACCAGCAGCGCCACGGCCGGGTTCACGAAGGAGTAGCTCCCCGCCAGTGCGGCCGAGGTGTTCTGCAGCAGCCACAAGTAGGCGTTGAGCGCCACCAGCGTGCCCAGGCCCAGCAGGTACACCCAGGCCAGCCAGGAGCGTGCGCTCACATCGGCCAATGCACCCACGGGCTCGACCGCCAACGCCAACACCATGCCCATGGCCCCGCCGGTGAGCCATTGCGCGCCCGAGGCCATGGCCGGTGCGGGCAGCGAGAGCTTGCGCGAGGCGTAGGAACCAATGCTCCAGCACAGCGGCGCGCCAAAAGCCAGCAGTGCGCCCAGGCCCGATGCGGAGAAGTCGCCTTCCAGCGCCAGCAGCAAGGCGCCGACCACGCCCAGCGCCAGGCCCACCCAACTGGTGGCGGGCACATGTTCGCCGCCCCAGCGTGTCCACAGCGCCAGCCACATGGGCATGGTGGTGACCACCGTGGCCATCAGGCCCGAGCCAATGCCCATCTTTTGTGCAAAGCCGATGCAGTTCATGGCCAAAAACACCATCAGCCCGCCCACCAGCGCACTGTGGCGCCACTGCGCCGCCGTGGGCAGTGCCTGGCCCTGCGCCAGCGCGATCAGCAGCATCACCACCCCGGCGCACAGAAAGCGGCTGGCGTTCATGAGCAGGGGCGGCATGGTTTCCAGCGCAATGCCCAGGGCAAAGTAGGTGGTGCCCCAGACCACATAGACCAGCAACAACGCGACCGCAACCGCCAAACCACGCGAAGATTGCGCTTGTGCCCTGAAAAATGTCGGCATATCCTTCACCTGACCGGAAAATTGATGGAGACCACTCGGTTTTCGGAATTTTTACCGATTTGAGATAGCTATGCAAGCAAATATTCAGACAGACGAGATGGATGCCAAAATTATTTCGGCATTGGGCACCGATGGCCGTCGATCGTACGCCGAGGTGGGTGCCGAGGTGGGCCTCTCGACTGCCGCCGTGCACGAGCGCGTCAAGAAGATGCTGGACAAGGGCGTGATCCGGCGCTTCTCCATCAGCGTGGACCCCGAGCGCGTGGGCCTGAACTTCACCGCCTTCGTGGCCATCCGCAACGACGGCGGCATCCACTGCCGCGACGTGGCGCCGCGCCTGCGCGCCATGCCGCAGGTGGAGGAGCTGCACAGCGTGGCCGGCGAGTACGACTTCCTGGCCAAGATCCGCACCACGCACGCCCGCGCGCTGGAAGACGTGATCTACCAGATCAAGGCCATCGAAGGCGTGGCCCGCACCACCAGCACCGTGGTGCTGAACACCGAATTCGAGGACCGGCCGCTGGACCTGGGCTGGCTGGGCGCGGACAAGGCGGGGCGCTGACAAGGCCCCTCAGTGCCCAAGGGCGAAGCGCCGGCCGTCACGGCGCGGCCGCCAGCGCGGGGCAGCCGTTCTGCGTTTCGTCGTATTCCAATTGCGTGGCCACCCACTGGCGCGTGCCGTCGCCGTAGCGCTCGCCGATGGCCTGCAGGCTGGCGCGCAGCGCACAGGCGGGGGCGCCGCCCGGCACCGCCACGGGCACGGCGGCGGCCTGTGGGGGCACCACGCGCAGTGTCAGCCCGCTGCGCAGCCGCACGGCCTGCGCCGGGGCTTGCGAGTTCACCGCCACGGCCTCGGATCGGTAGGTGCGCGACCACGCATCTGCCGCCAAGGCCAGGGCCACGTCGTCCGCGCCGTCGGCCACGGGCAGCTCGATGCGTTCGTGCCGCC
The DNA here is from genome assembly GCF_022760965.1 of Simplicispira sedimenti. Taxonomy (NCBI): domain Bacteria; kingdom Pseudomonadati; phylum Pseudomonadota; class Betaproteobacteria; order Burkholderiales; family Comamonadaceae; genus Simplicispira; species Simplicispira sedimenti. Next base: position 68,975 of record NZ_JAKVIJ010000003.1, on the reverse strand, counting down.
AGAAGAGCACCGTGTTGGCGGCCAGGGTCCACACCTGCGCCAGCCCCAGCCCAAACCGATCGCTGCGGTGCACGGCCTGCCAGGCAGGCAGGCCCAGTTCTTCGGCCACGGCGCGGGCTCTGGCGGCGCCCGCCAAGGCCTCCACGAGGGCCAGCGACACCGGCAGCGATGCCGAGACGCCGGTGGTGGTCACCACGGGCCCGTCGGCCAGGTAGCGCAGCCCCGGCACATACACCGCCCCCGCATGGCGGCGCAGCAGGGTGCTGCGGTCGTACCAGTGGCCGGTGAAGCGCCGACCGTCCAGCAGACCGGCCTGCCCCACGACGCGGGCGCCTGAACACACGGCCACCACCACGGCGCCCTGGGCTGCCTGGCGCTGCAACCAGGCGCGCACGGCCGGGTCGTCGTCGCGGTGCATGGCGGGCACCACCACGATGTCCGCCCCGGCAGGATAGGCCGCATCGAACGACGCGAAGTCGCGCACGCCATCGACCTCCAGCGCCGGCATCAGCACCACCGGGCCGGGCTGCGGCGCCACGGCCTCCACCACGCCCACCTGGGCCTGGCGCAGCACGGCATGCGGCACAAGAAAGTCGGTGGTCTCGGTGCCTTCGTTCAGTGCCAGCACGGCGATCACCGGTGGGGCGCTGGCCGCGCGCAAGGGCAGCGCCAGCGGAGGCACCTTCCCGCCCGCGGCGGCCTCCAGACCTGCCAGCGCGCACCAAGCCAGCGGCACCACCCACCCCCTTCGTCCGATCCAACGCCACAATACCGCCACGTTTGCCCCCCGCTGTTGCCATTGCCCAAAGCTTAGGGTCCGCCACCATGCCACGCCAGGCCAAATCTGCCGCACATCCTGCCAATTCCCACGCCGATCCACCGCCGTTGCCAGGCGCAATGCGAGAGGTGGTGCTGCTGGCGTTTGACGGGGTGGAGGCGATCGACGTCGCATCGCCCGCCAGCGCGTTCAGCAAGGCGTCGCTGCTCGCGCCCGGCGCCTACCGCGTGCGCATCGCATCGCCGCGCGGGGGCACCGTGGCCACCAGCGCCGGTTTCGGCCTGGCCGACACGTTGCCCTTGCACGCGGTCCGCGGCCCCATCGACACCCTGGTGGTGGCCGGTGGCGAAGAAGACGCGCTGCGCCGCGCCATCTTCGACGATGGCGCGGGCCGCTGGCTGGCTGAAGCCGCGCCGCACGCGCGGCGCGTGGCCAGCGTGTGCACCGGGGCCTTCGTGCTGGCCGCCGCCGGCCTGCTGGAGCAGCGCGAGGCCACCACGCATGCCAACGCCTGCGAGCTGCTGGCCCAGCTGTGCCCCGGCACGCGCGTGCAGCGCGACCGCATCTATGTGCGCGATGGCGCGCTGTGGACCTCCGCCGGCGTGACCACGGGGCTGGACCTGGCCCTGGCGCTCATCGAGGACGACCTGGGCCGAGCCACGGCCATGCAGATCGCGCGCGACCTCGCACTCTTCCTGCTGCGCCCCGGCAGCGCGCCGCAGCACAGCCCGGCGCTGCAGGCCCAGGCCGACGCCTCGGCCCGCATGCGCGAGCTGATGGCCTGGGTCCAGGGACACCTGACACACGACCTGTCGGTGGACGCGCTGGCGCAGCGGGCCCACATGAGCCCGCGCAACTTCGCGCGCGCCTTTGCCGCGCAGGCCCACTGCACCCCCGCGCGCTTCGTGGCACAGGCGCGGGCGCAGCAGGCCGCCACCCTGCTGCGCCAGACCGACTGGCCGCAGGACAAGGTGGCGCAGCGCAGCGGCTTCGGCTCGGTGGACACCATGGCCCGCGCCGTGCGCCAGCACCTGGGGCAGGGTCTAGCGCAGTTGCGTGAAGCGCGTTGAGGCGTCTGCCACTACCATGCAGGCTGTCCAGCGCCAGCGCTGAAACGCCACCACGATCCACCGCCCATGTCCCGCATCACGATCTACCACAACCCCCGCTGCGGCACCTCGCGCAACACCCTGGCGCTGCTGCGCGAGCGTGGCTTCGAGCCCGAGGTCATCGAGTACCTGCACACGCCGCCCAGCCGCGAGACCCTGCGGGCGCTGATCGCCGCCACCGGCCAGCCCACGCTGGCGCTGGTACGCACCAAGGAAGCGCTGTTCACCGAGCTGGGCTTGGACGCGCCGGGCGTGACCGATGCGCAGCTCGTCGATGCCATGCTCGCCCACCCCATCCTGATCAACCGCCCCATCGTGGTCACCCCGCTGGGCTCGCGCCTGTGCCGCCCAGCCGAGCAGGTGCTGGAACTCCTGCCCGCGCAGGATTGAGGCCCGCACCCACCAACGCATGAACGTACCCGCACGGCACTGGGTGGTGGTGCGGCTGGGCACGGCCCAGACGCTGGCCTGGGCCTCGTCCTACTACCTGCCCGCGCTGCTGGCGCAGCCCATGGCGCGGGACCTGGGCGTGGGTACCTCCACCATCTTTGCGGCGTTTTCGCTGGCGCTGGTGGTGTCCGCACTGCTGGGCCCGCTGGCGGGCCATGCCATCGACCGGCACGGTGGCCGCCCGGTGCTGCTGGGCACCAATCTGCTGTTCGCCGCCGGGCTGGGCGCGCTGGCGCTGGCGCAAGGCCCGGTGGGGTTGTTTGCGGCGTGGGCGCTCATCGGCATTGCCATGGGCTCGGGCCTTTATGAAGCGGCCTTTGCCACGCTGGTGCGGCTCTACGGCCAGGGCGCCCGGGGCGCGATCACTGGCATCACCCTGGTTGCAGGTTTCGCCAGCACGGTGGGCTGGCCGCTCACCGCCTGGATGGAGGCCACCTGGGATTGGCGCGGCGCCTGCGCGGGCTGGGCCGCGCTGCACCTGCTGCTGGGCCTGCCGCTCAACGCCTGGCTACCGCGTGCTCGCCTGCGCCCCGCGCCGCCCGCCCCTGCGCCCCCCGACCTGGCCACGCCACCGGAGGCCCCGGTGCCCCATGCGCGGCGCACGGCGCTGTTGCTGTCCTTCGTGTTCGCGGCCACCTGGTTCACCAGCACCGCCATGGCGGCCCACCTGCCGCGCCTGCTGCAGGCCCAGGGCCTGCCGCTGCAAGCGGCCGTGGCGGCCGCCGCGCTCGTGGGGCCGGCCCAGGTGGCGGCGCGGCTGCTGGAGTTTGGCCTGCTGCGTCGCATGCACCCGCTGGCATCGGCCCGGCTGGCAGCGCTGGCCCACCCCACGGGTGCGCTGCTCCTGGCCTGGGCCGGAGGTGCAGGCAGTGTGGCATTCACGCTGCTGCACGGCGCGGGCAACGGCATCCTCACCATTGCCAAGGGCACGTTGCCCCTGGTGCTGTTCGGGTCGCTGGGCTATGGGCTGCGCCAGGGCATGCTGATGGTGCCCGCGCGCGTGGCGCAGGCATTTGCGCCCCTGCTGTTCGGCCTGCTGCTCGACCACTGGGGCACGGCCTCGGTGGCGGCCACCGCTTTGCTGGGGGTCGCCTGCGCCCTGGCGCTGTGGTGGCTCAAGCCCCCACCCCACCCTCCCGCCTGACAGATGCCTGCACACCCGTCGCTTTCGCACCCCGCCCCTCGGCCACGCTTTGCCGCGCCCATCCTGGCCCTGCTGGCATGCTTGGCACTGGCGGGCTGCGCCCACACCGAGGGCGCTCTGGGCTACTACTGGCAGTCGGTGCAAGGCCATGCACGCCTGCTGCAGGCCGCGCGGCCGCTGGACGAATGGATTGCCAACGAGAGCACCCCCGCACCCCTGCGCGCGCGCCTGCAACTGGCGCAGCGGGCGCGCCACTTTGCCGTGCAGGAGCTGGGCCTGCCCGACAACGCGAGCTACCGCAGCTATGCCGACCTGGGCCGCAGCGCCGCCGTGTGGAACGTGGTGGCCGCGCCGCCCTACGCACTGGAACTGCACCGCTGGTGCTTTCCGTTCACCGGCTGCATTGGTTACCGGGGCTACTTCCAGGAGGCAGACGCGCAGGCCGAGGGCGCACGCCTGGCTGCACAGGGGCTGGAGGTGGACGTGTATGGCGTACCCGCCTATTCCACGCTGGGCTACCTGGACTGGGCGGGCGGCGACCCGCTGCTGAACACCTTCATCGGCTGGCCCGAGGGCGAGTTTGTGCGCCTGCTGTTCCACGAACTGGCGCACCAGGTGGTGTACGCCCAGGGCGACACGCTGTTCAACGAATCCTTTGCCACCGCCGTGGAGCGCCTGGGCACCGAGCGCTGGCTGGCCACGCAGGCCCGCCCCGAGGTGCGCCAGGCCTTTGCCGCCAGCGAGGAGCGGCGCCAGTCCTTCCGCGCCCTGACGCGTGCCACGCGCGCACGGCTGGCCGAAATTTATGAGCAAAACAAGGCCCCAGAGCACGACAGTCAAGCGCTGAATGCTATGAAATTAGTAGCAATGCAGGATTTTCGCGCCCGTTACGCTGTGCTGCGCGAGCGCTGGCTGGCCCAGGGCGCGCGCGTGGAAGGCTACGACCGCTGGGTGGCCCAGGCCAACAACGCCAGCTTTGCCGCCCAGGCCGCGTACGACGCCTGGGTCCCCGCATTCGAGGCCTTGTTTGCCCAACAAGGCCAGCGCTGGGACGCGTTTTATGATGCAGTACGCCACCTGGCTGCCTTGCCGCAAGACGAGCGCCATGCGCGCCTGCGCGCCCTGCTGCCACCACAAGGAGACTGAGCATGTCCGTGATCCACATCCACCGCCACCACCACCTGGGAATGGAGGAAGCCCGCAAGGTCGCCTTCCTGTGGGCAGAACAGGCCGAGGAACAGTTCGACATGGAATGCGCCTACGAGGAAGGCGACACGCTGGACACCGTGTACTTCAGCCGCGCCGGGGTCAAGGGCACGCTGCAGGTGCAGCACGACCAGTTCGAGCTGCGCGCCGAGCTGGGCTTTCTGGTCGGCGCGTTCAAGGGCCGCATCGAGCAGGAGATTGCCGAGCAGCTCGACACCCTGCTGCACCCCGCCGAGCCGGGCAAGAAGCACAAGCACGCCGCGAAAAAGAAAAAGGGCTGACGCGCCAAAGACAAAGCCCTCCGAAGAGGGCCTTGCAGGGTGCGCAGGCTGCGCGCCGCGCGGGTGTGGCGTCAGCCGCCGACTTACTTGTGGCGCTTGCCAGCGTTCTTCTTGCTGCGCGTGTGCGAACCACGCTCCAGGCTCACGCGCTGGCCACGGCCAGGGGTGGGCAGCACAACGCCATTGGGCGTCTTGGGTTGGGGGGTGAACTTGCGGTCAGCTTCGGTAACGATTTTGTTGCCCATGGCGAGGTCTCTGTCGGTCAGGTTGAAAACCCCATATTAGGCCACAGACGCCCGGCGGGCACTGCTGGGGTTGTTGGCAGGCGGCTTCAGCTCAGGGATTCGATCAGGTCGATGTACTGCTGCTTGGCGTCGTCCGGAGCCGTGCCCTTGAGGTTGTTCCAGGCATCCCACTTGGCGCGGCCCACCATGTCGGAAAAGCCAGGCTTCTTCTCGGCGTTGTCGCCTGCGGTGCCCTGCTTGTACAGCGCGTAGATCTTGAGCAGCGTGGCGTTGTCGGGGCGCTCGCTGAGGTTCTTGGAGTTGGCCACGGCGGCTTCGAAGGCGGCGTTCAGGTCGGACATGCAGTGCTCCTTGGGTTGGGGTGGGGTAAGAACGGGGATGCCTTCCCCGGCAGGCGTTGTATCTTACGTTCACACTGCGGCCACAATCGCTGCATTCCTTAGACGACTGCCTCCAATCACCCAACCCAGCCCCTGCTGCCTTCGCCCATGGTGACCCGCCTATCCAACCGCACGCCTTCTGGCACTGCCACCCACACACCGTCCACGCCCGCTGCAGGCACAACCCCATCCCACGGCCTGCCCTTGCCGGACCTGGCCCTGGACGCCGCCAAGGCCGTGCAGAAGAATGTGCGCCGCGCCGCCACCGGCATGCTGGGCCTGTCGGGCGTGCGCATGAGCAAGGTGGACACCGCCTGGCTGCGCATGGATTCGCCCAGCAACCTGATGATGATCAACGGTGTGTGGACGGTCTCGCCCGGCATCACGCTGGCGGCGCTGCGCGAACGCGTGCAGGAGCGCCTGCTGCAGTACCCGCGCTTTCGCCAGCGCGTGGTGGAAGACCCGGCTGGTGCCACCTGGGTGGACGACCAGCGCTTTGACATCGACGCCCATGTGCAGGCCGCCAAGCTGCCGCGCCGTCGTGGCCAAAGCCCACAGGACGCGCTGCGCCAGTTCGTGGGCGACCTGGCCACCAAGCCGCTGGACCCCAAACGCCCGCTGTGGCATTTCTACCTCGTCGAGGACTTCACCGGCGACGATGGCCTGCCCAGCAGCGCGCTGGTGGTGCGCCTGCACCACTGCATTGCAGACGGCATTGCGCTGATTTCGGTGACCATGTCCATCGTCGATGGCGGCACCGAGCCCCCCAAGCGCCGCAAGAAGGGCCCCGGCGGCGCCGAGGACTGGATTGCCGACACGCTCATCAAGCCCTTCACCGGAATGACCGTGAAGGCCCTGGACCTGGTGGGCGAGAGCGCCGCCAAGTCCCTGCACCTGCTGCTGGACCCGGAAAAGGCCGTGCAGCACGGCCTGGCGGGCTCGGCCGATGCCGCGCGCCTGGGTTACCAACTGGTGAGCGACGCGGCATCGCTGGCCCTGATGCCCGACGACTCGCCCACCGGGCTCAAGGGCGTGCCTGGCACGCAAAAGCGTGTGGCCTGGTGCCCGCCGCTGCCGCTCGATGAGGTCAAGGCCATTGGCAAGGCGCTCAACTGCTCGGTCAACGACGTGCTGCTGTCCTGCGTGGCCGGGGCCATTGGCAGCTACCTGCGCCACCAGGGCGAAGACACCGAAGGCAAGGAAATCCGCGCCATGATTCCGGTGAACCTGCGCCCCATCGAGGAGGCCTGGAAGCTGGGCAACCACTTCGGCCTGGTACCGCTGGTGCTGCCGATTGGCATCACCAACCCGGTCGAGCGCGTGTACGAAGTGCGCACCCGCATGGCGGCCCTCAAGGGCAGCACCCAGCCGCTGCTGGCCTTTGGGCTGCTGGCCGTGGCGGGCCTGCTCATCAAGCCCGCGCAGGACGCGCTGCTCAACCTCTTCAGCCGCAAGACCACGGCCGTCATGACCAACGTGCCCGGCCCGCGCGAGCCCATCTACCTGTGCGGATCGCGCGTGACGCAGTGCATGTTCTGGGTACCGCAGTCGGGCAACGTGGGGCTGGGCGTGTCCATCCTGAGCTACGGCGGCGGCGTGCAGTTCGGTGTCATCACCGACACGCAGTTGTGCCCCGAACCGCAGAAGATCATCGACGCCTTCGCGCCCGAATTTGCCGCGCTCTCCACCCTCACCCTCATGCTGCCGTGGGGCGAGGAAGACTGAGCCTGCACAACGCGCTGGGCGCCTGCGCGCTGGCCTGCATGTCCCTGGCCGCGCGGGCCGAGGTGCAGGAATCCCACGCGCGGGAGCCCTACCCCGTGCACGCCCGCCCAGAACAGACGCTGCGCGAGGCGTTGAACGCGGCCACGCCCATCACCTCGGGCGGCCAACGCTTTCATGGCTACACGCACTGGAACGTGCGCTGGAACTTCTGGTGGCAGCAGGACACTGCAGGCCGCTGCCGCATCACACGCGTGAGCACCCGGCTGCAGTCGCGCATCCAGATGCCCGAGCTGGCCACGGGTACGGCGGCGCAGACGGCGGCCTTTGCGCGCTACCACACCGCGCTGTACCAACACGAGCTGGGCCATGTGGAGTTTGGCCGCAAGGCCGCGCAGGCCATCGACCGCGGCATTGCCGCCCTGCCCCCCGCCCCCGATTGCCCCACGCTGGAGCAGCAGGCCAACGCCCTGGGCCAGCGCCTGCTGGCCGAACAGGTGCAGCAGGAGCGCGACTACGACCAACGCACCCGCCACGGCGCCACCCAGGGCGCGCAACTCACGGATTGATTGCTATTGTTTTAATAGCTACTAACGCATAATGGACGGGCGCTGCAGCCCAAAATCACTCATAAATCCAACCCCGCCACTGCCTGAAACAAGGCCTGGCGTGCCTGGGCAATAACCTGGCCTTTCCAGGTGTCCGTGTCGGTGTAGAAGGCGTTGCGCATGCGCGCCTTGATCTGCGCGGCCAGCGCGGCATCGGCCTCGGGGTGAAGCTGCAGCCACTGTTCGGCGCGCAGAGCCTCGATCACTTCCATGACGGGCACGGTGCCGTACTCCAGCGCAATGCCGGTGAACTCGGCCTGTGGGCATTCGTCGTAAATGGCGTTCCACATCAGGCCGGTCAGGAAGGCCGAAGTGGAGCTGCCGTCGTAGATCGAAGTGACCGGCGTGCTGCCGCCGCCGTCCCACCAGCGGCGGGCACGCGCCACGGCGCTGGCGTCGTCGCGGCCTGCGTAGATGCGCTCGCCATGGCCGCTGGGGCCCAGGCCGGTGTGCAGGTCGATCCAGCCGATGCGCCGCGCTGCACCACCGTGCGCTCGCAGCACCTGGCGCAGGGTGCGGTGGCTCCAGGTGGGTTCGGTGCCGCCAAAGAACAGGCCCTGCGGGTAGGCATGCTGGCCGCGCGAGATGGCGGCCTGCCAGGCCGACTCGCCGTGCGTGGCCAGGTACTGCTGCACGGCCGCCTGGTTGGCCGCGCCCGGCGGCCAGGCGTCGGGGATGACAAGGTGCGCAATGGCGGCGTAGTCCGTGTTGACCGGTAGGGGCTGGCCGAAGTCCTGGAAGTTGCGGTTGAGGTCCACGTTTTCGTGCGTGACCCGGCGCAGGTGCGAGAAGCCATAGGGGTTGAGCGCATGCAGGTAGAGCACGGCCACTCCCTGCGCATGCGCCGCCGCGCGCCAATCAGCGTCATGCAGCGCGTACACCTGCACGCCGCTGCCGCAAAAGCCCTCCACGCCATGGCAGGCACTGCTGACGATCAGCAGCTTGTCGGCATCCGGCGGGCCATCACGCGCCACGTCCAATGCCAGCGCTTCGCCCTCGCTGCCGGGCAGCGGGTGCGGGTGCGACTGCAGCGGCAGGCCCGCCGTGGCGGCTGCCTCCAGAAAGCGCGCCCTGGCCTGTGCGTAGTTGGGCGCAAAGGCCTGCACCACGCCCACTGCGCTCATGCCGCACCCCGGGGCTGTGCCAGCCATTGCTGAGCCAGGCGCACCCAGTAGGTGGCGCCCAGCGGGATCAGTGCGTCGTTGAAGTCGTAGCTGGGGTTGTGCAGCGTGCACGGGCCGCCGCCGTGGCCCAGCACGCGGTGGTCGCCGTCGCCGTTGGCAATGAAGCAGTACGCGCCCGGCTTGGCCTGCAGCATGTAGGCAAAGTCTTCGGCGCCCATGGTGGGCTCCTGCGCCACCACCTTGTCGGCACCGACGATGCCCTCCATGACGCTGCGGGCAAACGCGGCTTCTGCAGCGCTGTTGATGGTGGGCGGGTAGTTGCGCTGGAAGTGGAATTCACACTGCGCCTCGTGCGCGGCGCAGGTGTGCTCGGCTACCTGCTGCATGCGCCGCTCGATCAGGTCCAGCGCCTCCAGCGAGAAGGTGCGCACCGTGCCCTGCAGCTCGCAGCTGTCGGGCACCACGTTGGTGGCCTCGCCCGCGTGCACCATGGTGACCGAGATCACCCCGGCATCGACCGGCTTCTTGTTGCGGCTCACGATGGTCTGGAAGCCCAGCACCATCTGGCAGGCGATGGTGACCGGGTCGATGGTGGTGTGCGGCAGTGCCGCGTGGCCACCCTTGCCGCGCACCACGATGCGGAACTCGTTGGACGAACCCATCACCGGCCCCGGACTCACGGCAAAGGTGCCCGCGGGCATGCCGGGCCAGTTGTGCATGCCGAACACGGCCTCCATGGGAAAGCGCTCGAACAGGCCGTCCTTGATCATCTCGCGCGCGCCGCCGCCGCCCTCCTCGGCGGGCTGGAAGATCAGGTACACGGTGCCGTCAAAGTCGCGGTGCTGCGCCAAGTGCTGCGCAGCGGCCAGCAGCATGGCGGTGTGGCCGTCGTGGCCGCAGGCGTGCATCTTGCCCTGGTGGCGGCTGGCGTGGGCAAAGGTGTTGAATTCCTGCATGGGCAGCGCGTCCATGTCGGCGCGCAGGCCGATGGCACGCCCACACGCGCCGCCATCCCGCCCGTGCACGATGCCTACCACCCCGGTGGTGCCCATGCCCCGGTGGATGGGGATACCCCATTCGGTGAGTTTGGCGGCCACCAGGTCGGCGGTGCGCTGCTCTTCAAAGCACAGTTCGGGGTGGGCATGGATGTCGCGGCGCAGCGCGGCCATGGCGTCGGCCTGTGCGGCAATGGTGTCTATGACTTTCATGGCGAAGTCCTGTGTTGTCTTCCTTGGAAGGCACAGTCTATCGCCGGAGCAGGCAGCGCGCAGCCTCGGGCTTGATTACCATCACGCCATGCTCCATGAAGACCCATCCCGCACCGCCACGCCCCCACGCCAGGTGCGCGGCGCCTGCCCACACGACTGCCCCGACACCTGCGCCCTGCTCACCACCGTGGAGAACGGCATCGCCACGCGCGTGCAGGGCAACCCGGCGCACGCGCAGACCGGCGGCGTGCTCTGCGCCAAGGTGTCCAAATACCCCGAGCGCACCTACCACGCCGAGCGCATCCTCACCCCCCTCAAGCGCAGCGGCCCCAAGGGCAGCGGCCAGTTCACGCCCGTGACCTGGGACGAGGCGCTGGCGGACATCGCCGCGCGCCTGGCCAGCATCGCCGCGCGCGACCCGCAGGCCATCCAGCCCTACAGCTACGCCGGCACCATGGGCCTGGTGCAGGGCGAGAGCATGGACCGGCGCTTCTTCCACCGCCTGGGCGCGTCGTTCCTGGACCGCACCATCTGCGCTACGGCGGGCGGCGAGGGCCTGGTGCACACGCTGGGCGGCAAGGTGGGCATGAAGGTGGAGTTCTTTGCCGAATCCAAGCTCATCCTCATCTGGGGCAGCAACTCGATTGGCAGCAACCTGCATTTCTGGCGCATCGCGCAGCAGGCCAAGCGCGATGGCGCCAAGCTGGTGTGCATCGACCCGCGCAAGAGCGAAACCGCCGAGAAATGCCACGAGCACATCCAGCTGCTGCCGGGCACCGACGCGGCGCTGGCACTGGCGCTGATGCACGAGCTCATCACCCACGACTGGCTCGACCACGATTACATCGCGCGCCACACCGTGGGCTGGGAACAACTGCGCGAGCGCGCCCTGCAATGGCCGCCCGAGCGCGCCGCGCAGGTGTGCGGCATTCCGGTGGAGCAGATCCGCCAGCTCGCGCGCGACTATGGCACCACGCAACCCGCCGCCATCCGCCTGAACTACGGTATGCAGCGCGTGCATGGCGGCGCCAACGCGGTGCGCGCCGTGGCCTGCCTGCCGGCGCTCACGGGCGCCTGGCGGCACCGCGCGGGTGGCGTGCTGCTGTCGAGCTCCGGCAGCTTCCCGGTGGACCGCGTCGCGCTACAGCGCCCCGACCTGCTCGCCGGCCGCAGCCCGCGCACCATCAACATGGTGACCATCGGCAACGACCTGCTGCGCGAGGCCTCACCCGCCTTCGGCCCCAAGATCGAGGCCCTGGTGGTTTACAACAGCAACCCCGTGGCCGTGGCGCCCGATTCAAGCAAGGTGGTGCAGGGCTTTGCGCGCGAGGACCTGTTCACTGTGGTGCTGGAGCACTTCCAGACCGACACCGCCGACTACGCCGACTACATCCTGCCCGCCACCACGCAGCTCGAGCACTGGGACGTGCATGTGGCCTACGGCCACACCGACGTGCTGCTGAACCAGCCCGCCATTGCGCCGCTGGGCCAGGCGCGCAGCAACACGCAAATCTTCCGCGAGCTGGCGGCGCGCATGGGCTTCACCGAGTCCTGCTTCCAGGACAGCGACGAGCAGCTCTGCCGCCAGGCCTATGGCGCCAAGGTGGATTTCAACCTCTTGCTGGAACAGGGCTTCGCCCCGCTGGGCGGGCCGGACGCGCCATTTGCCGAAGGGGGCTTTCCCACGCCTTCAGGGAAGTGCGAATTCTTCAGCGAGCGCCTGGCCGCGCAGGGCCTGGACGGCCTGCCCGACCATGTGCCCAACCACGAGGCGGCGGGCAGTTCGGCGCAGTACCCGCTGGCCATGATCTCGCCGCCGGCGCGCCACTTCCTCAACTCGACCTTCGTCAACGTCAAAAGCCTGCGCGACATCGAGGGCCGCCCGCTGCTGGAGATCCACCCGCAGGACGCGGCCGCGCGCAGCATCGAGGACGGCAGCGTGGTGCGCGTGTTCAACGACCGGGGCAGCTACCGCTGCCACGCCCATGTGAGCGAGCGCGCCAGGCCCGGCGTGGTCAACGGCCTGGGCATCTGGTGGCGCAAGCTCGGGCTAGACGGCAGCAACGTCAACCAGCTCACCAGCCAGGCGCTGACCGACCTGGGGCAAGGGCCGACGTTCTATGACTGCGCGGTGCAGGTTTCCTTGTGCCCCTCTCCGTAAAGGTAAAGGCGAAAAGCACATCTGCCAGAAATCACCCTTGCTCAACCATCCGGATGCCGGAGGTTCAGGAAATCGGCACCCCACACATTCACGTCATAGTCCAAGACGCGTTGTGCCAGCGCCTGCATTCGAAAAGCGGCCTCCTGCCCGTCCAGACTCAGTGCGTTGTGCAGGCTTTGAATCATGCTTGCCTCATCGTAGGGGTTCGTCAACACCGCGCCCTTGAGTTCCACGGCTGCACCCGCAAACTCGGACAACACCAGAACCCCCAGCGTATCTGAGGCTGATTTTGCCGAAATGTATTCTTTGCACACCAGGTTCAGTCCGTCGCGCAGGGGAGTGATCCAGGCGACATCTGCGGCCACATAGAACGAGACCAGTTCCTCAAAGGGGAAGGAGCGGTAGAAATACCGCACTGGCGTCCAGTCCATGCTGGAAAAGCGGCCATTGATTCTTCCTACCACTTGGTCCAGTTGCTCTCTGGTCTTTTCATAGATTTCCATGCCTGGCGCTGCCGGTGTAACGATATTGAGCATCACGACCTTGCCATGCCATTGAGGGTGCATGTCCAGCAATTTCTCGAAAGCCACCATTTTTTCAATAGGTCCCTTGACGTAGTCAAGGCGCTCTACCGAAAGAATCACCCGCCTGCCCTTTGTTTCGGCAAGCAAGTTGCCCACCAAGGCCTGACTCTCCGGTGATTTGACAATTTTCCTGACTTTCTCATTGTCGATACCTACCGGATGCGCCCCAACCCGCAGGATACCCTGTGGAGTTTGAATGGCGCGTGTGATTTCCTCGACCCCCAGCGCACATCCGTAGGAAAGATAGGTCGGTGCACAACACTCCCGCTCCAGTATCTGCGTAGGAACATTGGAGCGGACAACGTCGATGAAATTCTCCACATAGCGCGGTATATGGAAACCCACATAGTCACACTTCAGCAGGCTCGATACGATCTGCCCCTTCCATGGAAGAATATTAAAAATATCGGCACTGGGAAATGCCGTATGGTGGAAGAATGCAATTTTCAGATCCGGTCGGAGTTCCCTCAGATACGCAGGCATCATCCACAAGTTGTAATCGTGTACCCAGACCGTGGCGCCTTCGGCCGCAACCGCTGCCGTTCGTTCCGCAAAAAGCCTGTTTACCTCGCAAAACCGCACCCAGTGGGCTTCGATAAATGAGGCTCTCTCCGGAAAGGAAAATATGATCGGCCAGAAAGCTTCCTTGGAAAACTGCTTGTAAAAAATATTGATATCTTCCTCGGTAAGCGCAACCCGTGACGCCACCAAGTGGGGATATTTGAGCACGTCAACATAGACATCCAACTCAAAATTCTCAGGGGTTCTGCTGTCCTGCTGAGACCATGCGACCCACGCCCCTTTTTTACCCTCGGCAAAAAACCCCAACAACGTGGGCAGGATTCCATTCGGGCTGCGGGGAAGTCGGCGCAGGACATGCCCACCGTCTTGCCGGACTTCATCGAAGGGTTGGCGGTGGTAAACAATCACCAATTCCGCAGTACCCTCGGCCCTTGGGTTGCCTTCGAGAGGAGGGGCGGTTTCCAGTTTGAATCCATGGTGTCGAATGGCCTCCAGGATGCCACCCGGACCCGGCTGGCTGGCACGGAAAACCGGCAACGATGCATGGTGCGAAACCACAGCCTGGGTGAGCCCGGTTTCGGCATTACTCACAATCACGCCTTTGTAGCCCGTCTTCATGAGAGACAGGTCGTTGAGTGTGTCGCCCGCCACCAACACATTGTCCGGCGACAGGCCTTCGACCTCCAGCAATCGCCGCAGGCTGTCGCCTTTAGACACTCCTGGCGGCAGAAAATCGAGGTATTTTCCCGCCGACGTGAGTACATCCAGACCGATCGAGCGTCCAACTTCATGCACGGCAGGAAGAATCGAGGGGTCCTCATAGTAGAAAGAGCAGCGCCGCTCTTGCGGGACTTCCTGCCGCTGCAATCCCCCGATAGAAGCGACTCGACTCCAGATGACGTCATGGCCTGGCCACTTTTCAGCAATTTCCTGCTGCAGCGGCATCACTGGAGCATAAGTATCTCCCTGTCGCTTCAATATGGTGCCTCCCACATCCGCAATGATGTAATCCGGCACAGGAATCAGAGGATCGTCCAACAGGGACAAAATACTTTCATAGGCCCGTCCGGTCACAAAAATCAACAGTATCTTTTCGAAATTGTTGCGGATCAATTTGTAAAGTTCTGAAGCACCTCCACCACCTTCTGGCGGCAAAAAAGTGCCATCCAGATCCGTCGCCAATATCAATTCATGGGTAGAGCACATGTGATTCATCCTGACCTCCGCAAGAAATTCCAAAAAACGAGACACACTAGGCGATGTATTTCACACTCATGGATGGCACTGGTGGGCCCGCCTCCATGCCTTCGACGGTTGATTTCAGCCAACACTCGGAACGGTTTTTTGCAGCAAAGAAGGCACTGCTGTTGCCAGATGCAGTGTGTGTGTAGGAAATGCAAATTCGACGCCAGACTCCCGGAAGGAGCGCACCAGGGACAGATTGATTGCCTGCTGGATATCCATGTAAAGATTGAAGTCCGGATCCAGCACGTAGTAAACCGCTTCGTAATCCAGGGACGATGGCCCAAATCCCTTGAGATGCGCACGATCAAAACGGGTGGAACCCTGCGATCCGATGGCCTCTGCAATCATCCCGGGTATTTTTTCCAGACGGTCGTGGGGGGTGTCATACGTGACACCCACGGAAAACACAACACGCCGCTCCTGCATTCGCTTGTAGTTTCTGATTCGGCTTTTCAGCAGGTCATTGTTGGAAAAGATGATCTGCTCACCGCCCAGACTGCGCACACGGGTGGTTTTGAGCCCCACATGCTCAATCGTGCCCATCAAGTCGTCAACAATGACAAAATCACCAACCACAAATGGCTGATCGATAGCGATGGAGAGTGACGCAAACAGATCGCCAAGGATGTTCTGAACCGCCAAAGCCACCGCAATGCCACCAATACCCATGCTGGCCACCAATGCAGTGACGTTGAGCCCCATGTTGTCGAGCAGCAGCAGCCCGATCAATGCCCACAGAACCACTCGTCCAATGAATGCCACTATGGGGCGGGTGGTGGCTCTTGCAGCCCTGCTCGATACCTCATCGGTGGCAAGTCGCTGGCGCAAAAAGAAGTCCAGACCCCGGTTTGCCCAGAATCCAGACTGCAGGATCAACAACCCAATAAAGGCGCGATCGGCCAGTTCCTTGACGCTTTGAGGCAGCACCAAAAAGTGCACCGCGACGTAGATGGCAACACCCAGTGCCAGAAAAATCCGCGTGGAACGCAAGACCTCGACCAGAAAATCATCAATCTGGTTGTCTGTGGCCTTTGCAGCATGTTCGAGGCGATTCAAGGCAATGCTGCGAACCAGCATGACGGTTAACATGGCTGCGGTGGCAGCCAACAGGGCGAACACCACAACCTGCATGTTGTTGTCTGCAATAACCAGCTGAAGTGTGTTCATGGGATCCTCGTGTCGAGCAGACCCGCCGACAGTGGAAGTCGGTCGTTGCGCGATCCGGGATTCAGTCCGCATCAACGCATGCGATTGCTGCGACGCTCAGGTCGGCAGAGCCTGCGATGGGGAAATAGAAGAGACGCTGTCAGCATCTGCGGAAACCTCCGCGCAAGTACAGCTGACAGGCCTTGCGATGTGCAGAAAAGTGTACCGCAACAGACCGGCAGTCCCGTAGCGGCCTTGGCTACAACCCGTCAGGCACCACCGTTTGCTCGATCGCGCCGCACAGGCTCAGCCCGTCGCGGCCCTTCATGTCGATGCGCAGGGTGTCGCCCGATTGCAGCCAGGGGCTCAGGGTCTTGGCGCCCTGCAGGGTTTCGATCCAGCGCTTTTCTGCCAGACAGCCCACGCCGCGGGGCCAGTCGCGGCGGCCCTGGGCATCCTGCACGGGCGGGTTGCTGACAGGGCCTGCCAGCACGATGCTGCCCGCACGCAGTGCGCGTGTGCGGCAGGCCTGGGCGATGAGCTGGCCGAAGTGAAAGCCCATGTCCGGCCCGGCCTCGCACAGGCCCAGCTTGCGGCCATTGAGGGCGGTTTGCACCGTCAGGTGCACGCGGCCCTGCGCCCAGGCGGGGCCCAGCTCGTCCGGCGTCACGGCCACCGGGCTGAAGGCGGTGGTCGGGCGGCTGAGCAGCGGCCCCTGGCCGCGCTCGCGCTCCAGCGCCTGCGGGCCGCGCAGCACCACGGCGCTGGCCAGCATCAGCAGGCGCACGCCCTCCAGCGCCTGCTCGGCCGTGCTGGCGCGCGCCACGTCTCCAGTCACCACGGCCAGTGCGGCGGCGGCGTCGATGTCCATGGCGGCACTCTCGGCCACGATGTCCTCGCAAGGCCCTTGCAGCGCATCGCTGGCCAGTTGCTCCAGCAGCGGCTCTTGCGTGCTGGCGCCATGCACGCTGGCAGCGCCCGCCTCCTGCGCCAGCTGGGCATGGTGCGGGTAGGCCGATGCCTGCAGGCACTGGTAGGCGCGCGGCAGCGGGGCCAGGCAGTGCTGAGGGTCGAAAGGAAAGGCGTGGCGCGCCCGACCGGCGTTGAGGCTGTCGTACAGGTCCTGCAACTGGGGCGAGAGGTAGCCCCAGTCGTCCAGCACCTGCTGCAGGCGGTGGGCAATGCCGGTGGCGTAGTGGGCACTGGCCAGGTCGCGCGAAACAACCACCAACTGGCCGTCGCGGGAGCCGTCCTTGAGGGTGGCGAGTTTCATGGTGCGGTGTAGAGGGTGAAGCGCGGGCGATTCTATTGCAGCCGCACCGGGGAGATGGCCGCGTGAGGTACGCTTGGGGGTTCCATGATTCCGCGCCGTGCCCTGCTTTTGCTGACCGCTGCCGTACTGGGCCTGCACGCGCTGGTGCTGGGGCTCGCGGCGCATTCGGGGCTGCCTGCGGCGGTCAGTCCCGCGCCGGTGGTGTTCCATACGCGCACGGTGGTGCCTGCCGCGCCTGCGGCGGTGGCAGCCACGGCCGCCCCCCCTGCCGCCCCAGCCCCCGCCCAACCACGCCCTGCGGCGCAGCGCAAGCCACGCCCCAGCAAGACGGCACCCCCACCGACGGAAACAGGTCTGTCCGATCCTCCACCCGCGGTGGATGTGGCGACGGCACCCGCCCCCACGGCCAGTGCGCCGGACGACACCGCATCGAAGCCCTTGCCCCAGGCGGTGGAAACTGTGGCTTCTGCCCCCGAAGTGCCGCCTGCGCCCACCCCGCTGGCCGCGGCATCGGACAGCCACACACCCGCACCCCCACCCGGCATTGCCGTGTTGGCCCCTGGGGGAGCGCCCGACGGTGCAGGCGCGCCGCAGGTGCCGGTGCGCCTCCCGCCCCCGGCGCGGCTGGACTTTGAGGTGCGGGGCCAGGCCAAGCGCCTGCAGTACAGCGCCAGCGCCGAGCTGGTCTGGCAGCACGACGGCCAGCAGTACCAGGCGCGGCAGGAAATCCGCGTGCTGTTCCTGGGTTCGCGCGCGCAGACCAGTGTGGGTGAGATCACCCCGCTGGGCCTGCAGCCCCGGCGCTTTGGCGACCGCTCGCGCAGCGAAAAGGCGGCGCATTTCGACTTTGCCCAGGGCCAGGTAACCTTCAGCGCCAACAACCCGGCGGCACGCATTGCGCCGGGCGCGCAGGACCGGCTCAGCGTCTTCCTGCAACTCAGCGCCATGCTGGCCGCCGCGCCACAGGCCTACCCTGCGGGCACGCGCATCCAGGTGCCCACGGTGAGCTCGCGTGCCGCCGATCTGTGGACCTTCACCATTGGGGATACGGAAACGCTGGACCTGCCGCTGGGCCCGGTGCGTGCCGTGGCGCTGGAGCGCCTGCCGGTGCGCGACTACGACCAGAAGGCGCAAGTCTGGCTGGCCCCGGAGCTGGACTACCTGCCCGTGCGCATCCGCATCACCCAGACCAACGGCGACTTTGCCGAACTCAACCTGCGGGCGCGCCAGGCGCCATAGCCCCACCGGTGCCGGTGGCGTGCACGGGGACGCAGTTCGTGGAATACTGGCAGCGCAGCCTCTTGAACTTTGGGGGCTGCACAGCCATCTCATCCGGGAACGCCAATCAGGGAGAAATTACATGCACATGCTCTACGATTCGGATTCCTTCGTGGTGGTCCACATGCTGGCCGACGCGGGCCTGTCCGCCCCGGCGAGCGACGACACCACGCCCCCCGAGCCCCAGCTCGTGCGCCACGGCTTCGAGATCGTGGACAAGCGCAGCGGCAAGGAGGTTTATCTCGATGGGTCCTGGGCCGAGATGTTCCAGCAACAGATCCAGGCCTGGCAGCGCGAGGCGCCGACCCAGGAAGAGGTCGAAGACATCCTCGACCGCTACACCGGGCTGGCGCAGAACCCGGTGGTGGTGCATTGAGCTTTTTGAAGCCTCAGCGCCCATTCCACGGGCGCTGGCAGCTACTAATTTGATAGCAAAAAGCCTATCCATCCGCCTCCCCGCAAAGGATGCGCTGTGCGGCCATTGCGGGGTTCTTTCGGTCAGGTGTCGTGGCGCGGGCCGGGCTGGGGTGCCAGGTCTTGCCAATAGTCTGGGGGCTGCGGGCGCACCCGCGCGCCTTTGCGTGCCAGCACCGTGCCCAGGCTCACACAGCACAGCGCATGCTCTTGCGGCCCCAGGCCCAGCAGGGCGCGCAGGGCGGCCGATTGCAGTGCCTTGCCGCTGGTAAGCGCCGAGCCAAAACCCAGCGCCGTGGCCATGAGCAGCACATTCTGCACAGCGCAACCCGCGCTGAGGATGCGCTCGTGCAGGCCGATATCGGCATCGCCCTTGGCGCCATCGACCACCAGCACCCACAGCTCGGGCGCCCGGTAGGCCTTCTCGCGCGCCTGCTCCAGCAACTCGGCACCCGCCTGCGGGTCGCGCTCGTGCAGTGCGGCGGCAAAGGCATCGGCCAGCAGCGGGCGCTGCGCAGGCAGCACGCGCACCAGGCGCCAGGGCAGCAGTTGCCCGTGGTCCGGCGCATGCGCGGCCGCGCCCACGATGGCCAGCAACTGCGCTTCGTCCGGCCCCGGCGCACCCAGGCGCTTGGGCAACACCGTCTGGCGCGCCTGCATCAACGTTGCGGCCGCTGCGGCCATGTCGCAAGGGGAAGTGGAGTTCATGGGTGAATTGTCAGCCCGGTCGCCCATCGGGCCGCAAGCGCCCATACCAGGAACCCAGGCGCACGCCCCACACGGCCACCACCGCAGCCCACAGCAGCGCGGCGCCCAGCAGCAGCGCCGTGGACAGGCGCCCTGGCACGCTGGCCGCAATGCGCAGCAGCGTCGCCAGTTGCAGCAGCCAGAACAGCGACCAGGCCACGCTATCGGCCACTTGGGCGCGGCCGCTGTGCCCGCAGGACACGCGCGTGACCATGGCCAGCATCAACGAGCCCAGGCAACCCATGGTGAGCGCATGCAGCGCGCCCAGGCCCAGTGCGGGCATGCCTTCGATCAAAGCCAGGCCGCGTGCCAGTCCGGCCAGCACCAGGGCCACGCCCAGCCACAAAAAACCGATGTGCAGCATGGCCATCATGCGGTTGCGCAGGCTCTGGGTCAGGCTCCAGAGGCGCGCAATCCACAGCAGCGCGCCGCCTGCCCCGAGTTGCCACGCGGCGTGCCCCCAGGCGCCGAGCCCTTGCGGTGCCCACCACAGGGCCAGCACCTCGCACACGGCAGCGCCCCACATCAGCCACAGCAACCAGAAGGCGTAGCGGCCTTGGATGAAAGGCATGGCGTGCGAGGTGAAAAACGGAACCATGCGGTGCGCCGCCGTGACGAATACCACCACCATGCAGCCCCACAGCGCGGACAGCACGCAGGTGCGCGCCACATCCCAGGCCTGCCCCGTAGCCGCCGCCAGCAGCCCCAGCAGGCACAGCACGCCCCAGATCAGCGCCAAGCCCACGGCGCGTGGGTGCAGTTGGTCCGGCTCACGGCTGCACCGCACCATGCGCCAGAACCGAGCCGTCATCCAGGCCAAGCCCGCGGCCGCCAGCAGCACGCCACTCAGGGCCAGGGCAGAGCTGGCCAAGGCACCAGCGAGCCACAACAGCCAGCCCAGGGCCTGCCACAGCAGTGCGGGGCGCAACGCGGCCAGGGGCGGCGGCTCCACGCGCAGCCATTTGGGCGCGGCGGTGAACAGGAAGCCCGCAAAAAACAGGGGCATGAAGCCGTACACCATGACAGCCGCATGCACCAGCGAGGGCGGCAGCGCCGCAGGCAGGGGCGGCACCAGACCGGTCTGCGCGGCCTGCACCAGCGCCCACCAGGCGCTAGAGGCGATGAGCAACACCATGGCCAGGAAGAATCCCAGCCGGTGCGGTGCCAACATCAGGTAACGCGGGCGCCAGCGGCGGTCTTGCCGCGCCAGCGCCTCGGGGGTCGGTTTGCCGCCTACCGGCCGCAGGGGCTGGAGGAGGCGCTCCTTGTCACCCACAGCTTCCCATGTGCCCGCACTGGGTGCAGAGGTCGCAGCCGTCCTTGCGGATCATGGCGTGCGCACCGCACTCGGGGCATTTTTTGCCGGCGAGCACCGGCATCTGGCTGCCCTGGGCTGCCGTGGCGTTACCGCTGTCCTGCTCGATGGCACTGTGCTGCTGGCGCGCGCGGCGGGCCAGGATGTTCTGGATGGCGTAGGCGATGGCTGCGACTTCGGAGTCGTGCCACTTGGGCACATGGGTGCCGTCGCTCTTCTGGTAGGTACCCAGGCGCACCGGGCCACGGTCCCAGGCGACCTTGCGCATGTCCGACAGGGCGCGCTCCAGGAAGCCGCCACGTGCCGCCAGTGACAGCAGACGCATGCTGGAGGTGACCCACTGCTGCGACTCGCCGCTCTGGCCCACGGGCATGAAGAACTCGATGGCGCGGTCCACCGTGCCCGTGCCCTCGGCATTGGGCACCGGCAGGAAGGAGACGATGAGGTACAGGCGCTTCTGGCCTTCCTGCGTCCAGTACTCGACCTTCTCGGCCACAGCCGACAGGGCACCGCTGGGGCGGCTTTCGATCACGGTGCGCATGGGGTCCACCGGGGCGGACTCCGGCGCTGCCGCTTCGCTTTGGGCGGGCGCAGGCGCGGAGGCGTGGGTCTCCAGCACGGCGCCCAGGATGTTGTTGGGCCGGTAGGTGGCCAGGCCCTTGAGGCGCGCGCGCCAGGCCTGCAGGTACAGGCCCTTGAAGTCGTCGTAGGGGTAGTCGGCTGGGATGTTCACGGTCTTGGAGATGGCCGTGTCCACATAGGGTTGCACCACCTCCATCATGGCGATGTGGTCCTGGGCAGTCATTTCGAGCGCCGAGACAAAGTACTCGGGCAGCTTGTCCACGTCGCCGCCCAGCTCGCGGTACAGGCGCCAGGAATGGTCTTCCACGGCGTACTCGGCCATGCTGCCGTCGGCCTCGCGCTTGCGGCGCTTGTACATCCAGGAGAACGGCGGCTCGATGCCGTTGGAGGCGTTGTCGGCAAAGGCCAGGCTGACCGTGCCCGTGGGCGCGATGGACAGCAGGTGGCTGTTGCGGATGCCATGCGCGCGGATCTTCTTCTTGATGTCGGCAGGCAGTCGGCTGGCGAAAGTGCCTTCCTTGAGGTAGCCGTCGGCGTCGAACTTGGGGAACGGCCCCTTCTCGCGCGCCAGCTCGACCGATGCGGAGTACGCCGCATCGCGCATGCTCTCGGCAATCCGCTTGGCCATGGCGCGGCCGTCGGCGCTGTCGTAGCGCAGGCACATCATGGCCAGGGTGTTGCCCATGCCGGTGAAGCCCACACCGATGCGGCGCTTGGCCTTGGCCTCGGCGTCCTGCTGGGCCAGGGGCCAGAAGGTGACGTCGAGCACGTTGTCCAGTGCGCGCACCTGGATGGCCACCGACTTGGCGAAGGCCTCGAAATCAAACACCGGCACGCCATCAAAACCAAAGGGGTTGCGCACGAAACGCGTGAGGATGATGGGCCCCAGGTCGCAGCAGCCGTAGGACGGCAGCGGTTGCTCGCCACACGGGTTGGTGGCCGAAATGGTTTCGCAGTAGTTGAGGTTGTTGTCGCGGTTGATGTGGTCCAGGAACAGGATGCCCGGCTCGGCGAAGTCGTAGGTGGACTTCATGATGGTGTCCCACAGCTCGCGCGCGGGCAGGCACTGGTACACCCACAGGCCGTCGTCGCGCTGGTAGGCGCCCTGCTCCATCACGGTGGCACCCGGCTTGGCGCGGTGCACCAGTTCCCAGGGCTGGTCGTCCAGCACGGCCTGGATGAAGGCGTCGCTCACGCCCACCGACACGTTGAAGTTGTTCCAGCGGCCGGGCGTGCGCTTGGCGGTGATGAAGTCGTGCACGTCCGGGTGATCGATGCGCAGCACGCCCATCTGCGCACCCCGGCGGGCGCCGGCGCTCTCGACGGTGGAGCAGGATTGGTCAAACACGTTGATGTAGCTGCACGGGCCCGAGGCCATGGAGTGCGTGCCCTTGACCTCGGCGCCGCGCGGGCGGATGCGCGAGAAGTCATAGCCCACGCCACCGCCGCGGCGCATGGTTTCGGCGGCCTCGCGCAGGGCTTCGTAGATACCGGGGAAGCCCTCGTCGTCCACGCCCTGGATGCAGTCGCCCACGGGCTGGACGAAGCAGTTGATCAGCGTGGCCTGGATGTCGGTGCCTGCGGCACTCATGATGCGGCCCGCGCCGATGGCGCCAGCGTGCAGGTTGGCCAGGAACAGGGCTTCGTATTTCTCCTGGTCGGCCGGTTTTTCGACCGATGCCAGGGCGCGCGCCACGCGCCTGAACAGATCCTCGGCACTGGTTTCACCCGCCTTGAGGTATTTTTCCTTCAGCACATCAAGGCTGATGGGCTGCGTGGCCGTCACATCCTGTGCGCGGCCCAGGTTTTCTCGCTTCATGGTGTGGGTTCCGTTGGTGGTGCTTAGGAAGGGCATTCCCTGCGGCCACGCGGCCCGGGAAAGCGATGCCGCCCACAGATGCGGGCGGCGGCAGGGTGGCAGTTTAGCGAGTTGCGCTCGCCCCGTTTTGCGGGTTTTTCCGGCGCTGGCCCGGCAAGCCGCACCATGTCTGGATTTGGCCAATTGTAATATTTTGTTTCATTGGCATCGGCACGTGCGCGCGCCCTGGGACAAGCCCGTGCAGCCCTCCGGGCGGACCAGGAATGGGGACATTGCCGCTCGCCCGCCATGCGGCCGTCGTAGCATCACGGCATGTCGAAAGCATCTGGACTTCCACGGGCAGCGGCGCTGCTGACCACCCTGATGATCCTGGGCGGCTGCGCACTGACCCCACACCGCAGCGAGGTGCCGACCTGGCCCCAGGCCCTGGAGCGCCTGCTGCCCACCGAAATACTGCTGCTGGGCGAACGCCACGACGCCCCCCAGCACCAGGACATGCAGCGCCAGACGGTGCAATGGCTGGCCCAGCGCGGGCTGCTGGCGGCGCTGGTGATGGAGATGGCCGAAGCAGGCCGCAGCACCCAGGGCCTGGCGCCGCAGGCCAGCGAGGCCGAGGTGCAGACCGCACTGGGCTGGAGCGAGGCGCTCTGGCCGTGGCAAAACTACGGCCCCGTGGCCATGGCGGCGGTGCGCGCGGGCGTACCAGTGCTGGGCGGCAACCTGCCCCGGCCCCAGCTGCGCACCGCGCAGACCGACACCAGCCTCGAAGCGCTGCTGGGCCCCGCCGCCCTGGAGCGCCAGCGCCAGGCCGTGCGCGACGGGCACTGCGGCCTGCTGCCCGAGTCCCGCGTGCCCGGCATGGCCCGCATCCAGGTGGCACGCGACCAGTCCATGGCCCAGACCGCCAGCGCCGCACGGCGCACCGGCCAGGTGGTGCTGCTCGTGGCAGGGGCAGCGCATGTCAAACGCAGCCTGGGCGTGCCCGCACACCTGCCCCAAAGCCTCAACGTCAAAGTGGCCATAGCGCACTCCGGAAAAGCGGATTCAGCGATCAAATCAGAAGCAGACTGGTGGCATGCCACCCCGGCGCTCCCTCCCGATGACGCCTGCGACAAGCTGCGCCAGCGCTGGCAGGACAAGCCCGCCCGCTGAAGGAGTGCGAGCACACCTGTCGGCCGTGCCTGGACGGCCGGATTCCGGCATACCCGCCGGGCCTGCGAAAATGCACCCCCTATGAATGCTCCCGCCTACATCCTGACCCTCTCCTGCCCCGACCGCCTGGGGCTGGTGCACGCCGTTTCCGGTTTCTTGCTGGAGCATGGCGGCAACATCGAAGAAGCCGCACAGTTCAACGACCACGACACGGGTCTGTTCTTCATGCGCGTGCAGTTTGCCTGCAGCCAGCACGACCACGCCACGCTGCGCGAGCGGCTGGCGACATTCGCCGAGCCCTTCCAGATGCACTGGCGCCTGCACGCCACGGCAGAGCCCATGAAGACCGTCATCCTGGTCAGCAAGGAGGGCCACTGCCTCAACGACCTGCTGTTCCGCTGGAAGTCGGGCCTGCTGCCGGTGGACATCCGCGCCATCGTGAGCAACCACCGCGACTTCTACCAGCTGGCGGCCAGCTACAACGTGCCCTTCCACCATATCCCGGTCACGGCGGCCACCAAGGCCCAGGCCGAGGCGCGGCAGTTCGACATCATCCAGCAGGAGGGCGCCGAGCTAGTGGTGCTGGCGCGCTACATGCAGATCCTGTCGGACGACCTGTGCCGCAAGCTCTCCGGGCGCGCCATCAACATCCACCACAGCTTCCTGCCCAGCTTCAAGGGCGCCAAGCCCTACTACCAGGCGCACGATCGGGGCGTGAAGCTCATCGGCGCCACGGCGCACTACGTGACGGCGGACCTGGACGAAGGCCCCATCATCGAGCAGGACGTGGCCCGCGCCGACCACACCGACACGGTGGAAGACCTCACCGCCCGTGGCCGCGACACCGAGAGCCTGGTGCTGGCCCGCGCCGTCAAGTGGCACAGCGAGCACCGCGTGCTGCTCAACGGCCACCGCACGGTGGTGTTCCGCTGAGCAACCCCCGCCAAGGCACGCCCATGGCCACCGCAGCGCCCCCGCCCTCCCCGGCCCTTGGCAGCACGCTGGCGCGGCGCATCCCGCCCATCCAGTGCCTGCTGACCTTCGAGGCGCTGGCGCGGCTGCGCAGCGTGACGCTCACGGCCGATGAGCTGTGCGTCACGCCCAGCGCCGTGAGCCACCGCGTCAAGCAGCTGGAGCAGATGCTGGGCACGCAGCTCTTTGGCCGCGCCGACTTTTCGCTCACCACCGACGGCATCGCCTACCTGGCCCATGTGCGCGAAGGTTTGAGCGCGCTGCAGCGCTTTCCAGGCGTCTCCAGCACACCGGGCAAGCGGCGCCTGCGCATTGCCGTCACGCCCACCTTTGCGCGCGTGGTGCTCATTCCGCGCCTGCGCCAGTTCACCGAGGTGTACCCCGAGATCGACCTGACGCTGCAGATCTCCATCCCGCTGCTGGACGTGGTGGCCGAGGACGCCGACCTGATGGTGCGCTTTGGCACCGGGCGCTACGCCGATGTGGAGCACACCGAAATTGCGCGCGACGTGGTCACCCCCCTGGCCTCACCCGCCTGGCTGCGCGAGCACGGCCCTTTCGAGCGCCCCGAGGACCTGGACCCCGCCACCCTGCTGCGCAGCCCGCTGGAACCCTGGCGCACCTGGTTTGCCGCCGCCGGGCTGGACTGGCCCGAACCCAGCACCGGCTCGCAGTTCAACGACGTGGGCCTGATGTGCGACGCCGCCGCCGCCAGCATGGGCGTGGCGCTGGTGCGCCTGAAGCTGGGCGCCCCCTGGATCGAGAACGGCACCTTGGTGCGCCTGTACGACCTGGACGCCCCCAGCCCGCACGCCCACTACCTGTGCTGGCGCACCGGTGCCATGGACCGCTGGGAATGCGCCGCCTTTGCCGAATGGCTGCACAAGACGATTTTCTAAGCAAAATAAGCCTTCAGCGCTTATCCAGCAAGCGCTGACAGCTATTATTTTGATAGCAAACTACCGCTGCTTGCAGGCGTTTCACGGCGCCCTGCAAAAAGCATCCATGCAGCGGGATGCCGATGGGACTACAGTGGCGCCCATGAACGCCCCCCTTCCCACCGCTGCCCCCAGCCCCCAGGAGCGCGCCGCCCGCCAGGACCAGGTGGTGCAGGCCTTGCTGCAGGTGCTGCCCGCGCAGGCCCTGTTGTGGCACACCGAGGACACCACCCCCTACGAATGCGACGGCCTCACGGCCTACCGCCAGCGCCCATTGGCGGTGTGCCTGCCCGAGACCGAGGCCCAGGTGCAGGCCGTCTTGCGCACCTGCCACCGCCTGGGCGTGCCCGTGGTGGCACGCGGCACCGGCACAGGCCTGTCGGGTGGGGCCATGCCGCATGCCATGGGGGTGATCCTGTCGCTGGCGCGCTTCAACCGCATCCTGGCGATCGACCCCGCCAGCCGCACCGCGCGGGTGCAGTGCGGCGTGCGCAACCTGGCCATCAGCGAGGCCGCCGCGCCCTACGGCCTGTATTACGCGCCCGACCCCAGCAGCCAGATCGCCTGCACCATCGGCGGCAACATTGCCGAAAACTCGGGCGGCGTGCACTGCCTGAAATACGGCCTGACGGTGCACAACGTGATGCGCGTGCGTGGCTTCACCGCCGAGGGCGAGGAAGTCACCTTTGGCAGCGAAGCGCTCGACGCGCCCGGCTACGACCTGCTGGCCGCCGTGATCGGCAGCGAGGGCATGCTGGCCGTGGCCATCGAGGTCACCGTCAAGCTCGTGCCCAAGCCCCAACTGGCGCGCTGCATCATGGCCAGCTTCGACAGCGTGCGCAAGGCGGGCGACGCCGTGGCTGCGGTGATTGCCGCGGGCATCATCCCCGCCGGGCTGGAGATGATGGACAAGCCCATGACCGCCGCCGTGGAAGACTATGTGCACGCGGGCTACGACCTCACGGCCGAGGCCATCCTGCTGTGCGAAAGCGACGGCACACCCGAAGAGGTGGAAGAGGAAATCGGCCGCATGAGCGCCGTGCTGCAGAGCGCCGGCGCCACCGCCCTGGCCGTGAGCCAGAGCGAGGCCGAGCGCATGCGCTTCTGGAGCGGGCGCAAGAACGCTTTCCCCGCCAGCGGCCGCATCAGCCCTGACTACATGTGCATGGACTCGACCATCCCGCGCAAGCGCCTGGCCGACATCCTGCTGGCCATCCAGGACATGGAGAAGAACTACGGCCTGCGCTGCTGCAACGTGTTCCATGCGGGCGACGGCAACCTGCACCCGCTGATTTTGTTCGATGCCAACGACGCCGACCAGCTGCACCGCGCCGAGCAGTTCGGCGCCGACATCATGAAGACCAGCGTGGCCTTCGGCGGTGCCATCACCGGCGAGCACGGCGTGGGCGTGGAAAAGCTCGCCAGCATGCGCGAACAGTTCACCGACGCGGAGCTGGAGCAGATGGAGCGCCTCAAGCACGCCTTCGACCCCCAAGCCCTGCTCAACCCCGGCAAGGTCATCCCCGCGCCCAACCGCTGCGGCGACATGGGCATGATGAAGGCAGTTCAGGGCGCGCTCAGCCGGGCCTGAGTCTCCAGCCAGTCGCGCAACGCCTGCAGTGCATCCGACCCCGGCCGGTGCTGCGGCTGCACAAACCAGTAGCCCTGCGTGCCCGCAAGCTCCTGCGGGTGCGCCTGCACCAGCCGCCCGCCATCGATGACCTCCTGCGCCAGCAACAGCGGCACCAGGCCCACGCCCAGACCGGCGACTGCCGCTGCCATGACCATGGAAAACAGCTCGTGGCGCGGCCCGCGCGAGGCGTGCAGCGTGTAGTGCCAGCCGCGTGCGGCGTACCAGTCGCGCCAGGCGTTGGCGCGCGAGGCCAGGGTGAGGTGCGGGCAGTGCAGCCAGGCGGCTTCGTCGTGCAGCGCGTGGGCGGCGGCGTACTGCGGGCTGCACACGGGCACGCAAGGCCCCTCGGGCACCACCATGCAGCCCTGGGTATCGGGCCAGAGCCGGTCACCGTAGTAAATGGCGGCGTCGAAGCCGCTCTCGTCAAAGGCGAAAACCTCCGAGCGCACCGACAGGTTGAGCGTGATGCGGGGGTGCAGCGCCGCAAACTGCGGCAGGCGCGGAATGAGCCACTGCGTACAGAAGGTGGACACCACCGCCAGGTGCAGCACATAGCCTTCTTCGCGGCCCACGCGGATTTCCTGCGTGTCGCGCTCGATCTGCTCCAGGTGCAGGCGGATGCGCGCAGCGTAGCTGCGGCCGGTGTCGGTCAGCAGCAGGCGGCGGCGCGTGCGCAGGAACAGCGTCACGCCCAGGCGCGCTTCGAGCGCCGCCACATGGCGGCTCACCGCGCTGGGCGTGAGCGCCAGCTCCTCGGCCGCACGCGAAAAGCTCTGCAGCCGCGCCGATGCCTCGAAGGCCTGCAGCACCCCGAGGCTGGGGATGTCCTTGCGCATGGCTTTTTTAATATTCGTAAAACTCAACAACCCTGGAGGATAAAGCAGTTGTTGCGTGCACTGAACGCAATTACCATGAACGCCATGCCCTGCCTGCTCCCCCCTGCATGGGGTACCGCCGGGGCTCTTTCTTTGTTTCATCTTTCTGGCCGTCCATGACCGTTTCCTCCCGCACCCTTTTCGACACCGTTTTGCAGCAACTGGGCCTGGACCTGGCCCCCTGGCAAGGCCAGGGCCTGAGCGTGCGCGCACCGCGCGACGGCGCCGTGTACGCCCAGCTCGCCAGCCACACCAGCGCGCAGGCCCAGGCGCTCATCGAGGGCGCGCACGCCGCCTTCCTGCAGTGGCGCGCCGTGCCCGCCCCAGTGCGCGGCGAACTGGTGCGCCGCCTGGGCCAGAAGCTGCGCCAGCACAAGGAGGCCTTGGGCCTGCTGGTGTCGCTGGAGGCCGGCAAGGTGCGCTCCGAAGGGCTGGGCGAGGTGCAGGAGATGATCGACATCTGCGACTTCGCCGTGGGCCTGTCGCGCCAACTGCACGGCCTGACCATCGCCAGCGAGCGCCCCGGCCACCGCATGATGGAAACCTGGCACCCGATGGGCGTGGTGGGTGTGATCTCGGCCTTCAACTTCCCGGTGGCCGTGTGGGCCTGGAACACCGCGCTGGCCTTGGTGTGCGGCAACGCCGTGGCGTGGAAGCCATCCGAAAAAACCCCGCTGTGCGCCATTGCCTGCCACCACCTGCTGCAGCAGACGCTGGATGAGTTTGCCGCCGAACAAGGCGTGGCCGCCCCCGACGGCCTGGCCACGCTGCTGCTGGGCGGGCGCGAGATGGGCGAGCTGCTGGCACGCTCGCCGCGCGTGCCCGTGGTGAGCGCCACCGGCAGCACGCGCATGGGCCGCGCCGTGGCGGTGGACGTGGCACAGCGCTTTGGCCGCAGCATTCTGGAACTGGGCGGCAACAACGCCATGGTGGTGATGCCCAGCGCCGACCTGGAGCTGGCCGCGCGCGCCATCACCTTCGCCGCCGTGGGCACGGCGGGCCAGCGCTGCACCACGCTGCGCCGCCTCATCGTGCACCGCGACGTGGCCGCGCCGCTGCTGGCACGGCTGGAAAAAATCTACGCCAGCGTGCGCGTGGGCGACCCGCTGGAGGACGGCGTGCTCGTCGGCCCGCTGGTGGACCGCGCGTCTTTTGAGCAAATGCAGAGTGCCCTCGCCCAGGCGCGCGAACAGGGCGGCACCGTGCACGGCGGCGAGCGCGAATGCGCCGCGCTGGGCGAGGACGCCTGGTACGCCCGCCCGGCCCTGGTGCGCATACCCGCGCAAAGCGCCGTGGTGCAGCACGAGACCTTCGCGCCCATCCTCTATGTGCTGACCTGCACCAGCCTGGAAGAAGCCATCGCCTTGCAGAACGGCGTGCCGCAGGGCCTGTCGTCGGCCATCTTCACCACCGACCTGCGCGAGGCCGAGCGCTTCCTCTCCAGCACGGGCAGCGACTGCGGCATTGCCAACGTGAACATCGGCACCTCGGGCGCCGAGATCGGCGGGGCCTTCGGTGGCGAGAAGGAAACCGGTGGCGGCCGCGAATCGGGCTCCGACGCCTGGAAGGGCTACATGCGCCGCGCCACCAACACCATCAACTACAGCGATGCGCTGCCGCTCGCACAAGGCGTGCGCTTCGACGTCTAGGATGAAGTACATCCCCCTGAGTGGCTTCGCCACTTCCCCCTTCTCTCGCAGTGCTTCGCCCTGCGGGAAGGGGGACGCCGCCAGCGCGGCGGGACGGCCCTTGCGCGGCGGCCACTAGCCTGGGCCATGCGAGCAGCAAGGCCGCGCACAGTAAGCACACAAGGAAAACTCGAAGATGCACATCGCCATCATCGGCGGCGGCGCCATTGGCAGCGCTATTGCCTTTTTCCTGACGCAACAGCGCCCGGACTGCCAGGTCATCGTGGTCGAGCGCGACCCCAGCTACGCACGCGCCTCGTCGGCGTTGTCGGCCAGCTCGATCCGGCAGCAGTTCTCCAGCCCGATCAACATTGCCATCTCGCAGTTCGGCATCGAATTCCTGCGCGACATCGGCGCGCGTTTGCAGGTGCATGGGGAACAGCCCGACATCGGCCTGGTCGAAGCGGGCTACCTGTACCTGGCCAGCACCGCGGGCGAGGCCGTGCTGCGCGACAACCATGCGGTGCAGCGCGGCATGGGCGCCGACGTGGCCTTGCTCACACCCGGGCAGCTCCGCGAGCGCTTCCCCTGGCTCTCCACGGACGGCGTCTCGCTCGGTTCGCTGGGCCTGTCAGCCGAGGGCTGGTTCGACGGCTACTGCCTGCTGCAGGCCCTGCGGCGCAAGGCCCAGGCCCAGGGCGTGCGCTACGTGCAGGCCGAGGCGGTGGGCGTGGATACGCAGACCAGCGGCGGCGTGCAGCACATCCGTGCGCTGCGCCTGGCGGATGGCCAGCGGCTGGAATGCTGCGCCGTGGTCAACGCCGCAGGCGCCTGGGCGCGCCCGGTGGCGCAGTGGCTGGGCATTGACCTGCCGGTGTTTGGCAAACGGCGCACGGTGTTCCACTTCACCTGCCCCGAGGCGCTGCCCGGCTGCCCGCTGCTCATCGACCCCTCGGGCATCTGGCTGCGGCCCGAGGGCACCGGCTTCATCGCGGGCTACGCCCCACCCGAAGACGAAGACCCCGACGATGCACCGTTGGACCCGGACCACGCCGCTTTCGAGGACCATGTCTGGCCCACCTTGGCCGAGCGCATCCCAGCCTTCGAGGCGCTGCGCCTGCACAGCAGTTGGGCGGGCTACTACGAGATGAATGCGTTCGACCACAACGCCATCGTCGGCTGGCATCCGGCCTGCGACAACCTCTACTTTGCCAACGGCTTCTCGGGCCACGGCCTGCAGCAGTGCCCAGCCGTCGGGCGCGGGCTGGCCGAACTCATCCTCACCGGCCGCTGGCAAACGCTGGACCTGGAACCCCTGGCCTTCCAGCGCCTTCTCGACAACCGCCCCCTGCTCGAACGCAATGTCATCTGAACCCACCCCCACCCTGCTCCGCACCGGCGGCCAGATCCTGGTCGATCAGCTTGTGCTGCACGGCTTGCAGCACATCTTCTGCGTGCCCGGCGAAAGCTACCTGGCCGTGCTCGACGCGCTGCACGACGCGCCCATCACACTGACCGTCTGCCGCCAGGAAGGCGGCGCGGCCATGATGGCCGAGGCGCATGGCAAGCTCACCGGGCGGCCCGGCGTGTGCTTCGTCACGCGCGGCCCCGGCGCCACCAACGCGGCGGCGGGCGTGCACATCGCCATGCAGGACTCCACGCCCCTGGTGCTGTTCGTCGGCCAGATCGAGCGCGGCGCGCGCGGGCGCGAGGCTTTCCAGGAAGTGGACTACCGCGCCGCCTTCGGCCCGCTGGCCAAGTGGGCCACCGAGGTGGACGACGCACGCCGCCTGCCCGAGATCGTGGCGCGCGCCTTCAGCGTGGCCTGCAGCGGGCGCCCCGGCCCGGTGGTCGTGGCCCTGCCCGAGGACATGCTGGTCGAGCGCGCCGAGGTTTCCGACGCGCGCGCGCTCCAGCCCATAGCGACCGCGCCCGCACCGGCGCAAATGGAGCGCGTGCTGGAACTGCTGCAACAGGCACGCAACCCGGTCGCCATCGTCGGCGGCAGCCGCTGGGATGCCGAGGCCGTGGCGCGCTTCCAGGACTTCGCCGCCGCCCACGCCCTGCCCGTGGCCTGCTCTTTCCGGCGGCAGATGCTGTTCAACCACCAACACCCCTGCTACGCGGGCGACCTGGGCCTGGGCGTGAACCCCGCGCTGCTGGCGCGCATCCGCGCGGCCGACCTGCTGCTGCTCGTGGGCGGGCGCCTGTCGGAAGTGCCCTCGCAGGGCTACACCCTGCTCGACATCCCCACGCCGCAGATCCCGCTGGTGCACGTGCACCCCGACCCCGATGAACTCGGCCGTGTGTACCAGGCGCAGCTACCCATCAACGCTACGCCCACGGCCTTCTGCGCCGCGCTGCCCGCGCAACCCACGCAAGCGCCCAGCGCCGAGCGCCAGCAGGCCGTGCAGGCAGCGCACGCTGCCTACCAGGCCTGGAGCGATCCGGCCCCCATCCGCATCCCGGGCGACCTGCAAATGGGCGCGGTGATGCAGCACCTGCGCGCGGTGCTGCCGCAAGACACCATCTTCTGCAACGGCGCGGGTAACTTCGCCACCTGGGTGCACCGCTTCTGGCCGTTCCGCCAGTTCGGCACGCAGCTCGCGCCCACCAGCGGCAGCATGGGCTACGGCCTGCCGGCCGGCGTGGGCGCGCAGCGCCTGTGGCCCGAGCGCACGGTGGTGGTGTTCGCGGGGGACGGCGACTTCCTCATGCACGGCCAGGAATTCGCCACTGCCGTGCAGTACCGGTTACCGGTCATCGTGGTGCTGCTGGACAACGGCATGTACGGCACCATCCGCATGCACCAGGAGCGCGAGTACCCGCACCGCGTCAGCGGCACGGCCTTGCAGAACCCCGATTTCGCGGCCTACGCCCGCGCCTTCGGCGGCCACGGCGCGCGCGTGGAACGCACCGAGGACTTCGCCCCGGCGCTGGAGCGCCTGCGCGCACAGGCCCAGGCCACGCGCCTGCCGGTGTTGCTGCACTGCCTGATCGACCCCGAGGCGATCACGCCCACCAGGTCGTTGAGCCAGATACGGGGAAGCTGAAACCCAGCAAGCACAGATTGCTATTTATTTAATAGCTACTTGCGCTTATCAATTGAGCGCTGGAGGCCCATTTCATTCAAAACCCTCGGCCACCCAATCCCGCTGGGCCGCACCACCCTCCAGCGCCAGCAGCGCCCGCTTGCGCGGCAGGCCGCCGCCAAAGCCGGTGAGGCTGCCGTCGCTGCCGATCACACGATGGCAGGGCACGATGATGGAGACCTTGTTCTGCCCATTGGCCGCCGCCACGGCGCGCGCGGCGCTGGGGCGGCCGATGGCGCGGGCCTGTTCGGCGTAGCTGCGCGTCTGCCCGCAGGGGATAGCCAGCAGGGCCTGCCAGGCGCTGAGTTGGAAGGGCGTGCCCACCAGGTCCAGCGGCACGCCAAAGCACTGGCGCTGTCCGGCGAAATATTCGGCGAGTTCGAGGGCCGCCTGCGCCAGCACCGCGTTGCCGCCCGGTTGCACCGGGCCGCCGCGCGCGGCCTCGACCTGGGCCAGCTCGCGCTGCACGCCGCCCTGGCCCACGAATTCGAGCAAGCACAGGCCCTGGGGCGAGGCCACGGCCAGCATCTCACCCAAGGGGGTGGAGAGCTGGCGCGAGAGCAAGGCCATGGGCCGGGGGGTCAGGCGATACGGTCGAGCGCGGTGCGCAAATGCCCCACCGTGCGCTCCACGTTGTGCCACTTCTCCAGGCCGAACAGGCCGATGCGGAAGCTCTTGAAGTCCGGCCCCTCGTCGCACTGCAGCGGCACGCCCGAGGCCGTCTGCAGGCCCACGGCGGCGAACTTGCTGGCGTTCTGGATGCCGGGGTCCGTGGTGTAGCTGACCACCACGCCGGGCGCCTTCCAGCCCTCGGCCGCCACGCTGGGGAAGCCCTTGCTTTCCAGCAGCGCGCGCACCTGGGCGCCCAGTTCGATCTGCTCCTGGCGTACTTTCTCGAAGCCGTACTCCCGGGTCTCCAGCATCACGTCGCGCAGACGCACCAACGCGTCGGTGGGCATGGTGGTGTGGTAGGCGTGCTGGCCTTTTTCGTAGCCCTCGGCGATCTGCATCCACTTCTTCAGATCGCACGAGAAGCTGCTGCTCGTCGTGCCCTCGATGGCCTGGCGCGCGCGCTCGGACAGCATCACCATGGCGCAGCAGGGCGAGCCGCTCCAGCCCTTTTGCGGCGCACTGATGAGCACGTCCACGCCGGTGGCCTGCATGTCCACCCACATGGCACCGGAGGCGATGCAGTCGAGCACGAACAGCGCGCCCACGTCGTGCGCGGCGGCGCTCACGGTACGGATGTAGTCGTCGGAGAGGATGATGCCGCTGGCCGTCTCCACATGCGGCGCGAACACCACCTTGGGCCGCTCGGCGCGGATGGTAGCGGCCACTTCCTCGGCCGGGCACGGTGCCCAGGGCGCCTGCGGGCCTTCGCCCTGCTTGCGAGCCTTGCAGACCACGGCGCCGCCGCCCAGGCCGATGTCGGCATCAAAAATCTGGCTCCAGCGGAAGCTGAACCAGCCGTTGCGCACGATCAGCACTTTTTGCTTGTTGGCGAACTGGCGCGCCACGGCCTCCATGCCGAAGGTGCCGCTGCCCGGCACGAGCACGGCGGTGTGGGCGTGGTAGACCTCCTTGAGCGTGGCCAGGATGTCCTGCATGACGCCGGTGAAGCGCTTGGACATGTGGTTGAGCGCGCGGTCGGTGTAGACCACCGAGAATTCGAGCAAGCCGTCAGGATCGATGTCGGGCAGAAGGCCGGGCATGGGGGTACTCCGTTCTTGGGAAAGCGAAAGGCCGCGCCCGGCGGATGGCCCGGCGCGGCATCAAAGCATTTCAGCTTAGCACGGGCCACCGGCCCTGAAGGGCACCGCCCCACGGGCGGGCGGGCCTTCTCACCAGGTGTCGATGAAGCGCGGCCCCAATGCTCCCACGCGCGCCGAGGCCAGGCCGCGCGCCAGCCAGGCGCGCGTTTCCGCCGGGTCGATGACGGCGTCGATCTCCAGCGTGGCGGCCATGTGCATGGCCTCGCCATTGGAATACTGCTTGGCCACGAGCTTCTGGAACAGCGCGTCGCGCTCGGGGCCCTCGGGCAGGGCTTCGAGCTCCTTGCGGAAACCCAGGCGCACCGCCCCCTCCAGCCCCATGGCGCCGAACTCGCCCGTGGGCCAGGCGATGGTGAACACCGGCGCATGGAAGCCCCCGGCCGCCATGCCCATGGCGCCCAGGCCGTAGCCCTTGCGCAGCACCACGCTGAAGAACGGCACGCGCAGGTGCGCGGCGGTGACGAACAGGCGGCTCACATGGCGCACCTGGGCCGTCTGCTCGACCTCGGGGCCGACCATGAAGCCGGGCGTGTCCACCAGACTCACGAGCGGCAGGCCGTGCGCGTTGCACAACTGCATGAAGCGCGCGGCCTTGTCGGCGGCCGGCGCGTCGATGGCGCCGCCCAGGTGCAACGGGTTGTTGGCGATCAGGCCCACGGGGCGGCCCTCGATGCGCCCAAAAGCCGTGTGGATGCCGGCGCCAAAACCCGTGCGCAGCATCAGCAGGCTGCCCTCGTCCACCAGGCCTGCCATGGCGGCGCGCGTGTCGTACACGCGCAGGCGGTTCTCGGGCACCACTGTACGCAAGGCGCGCTGATCGGGAGCGGTCCATTGCGAGAAGCGCCCCTGGAAGAACGACAGGTAGTGGCGCGCGGCAGCCACGGCTTCCCGTTCGTCCTCGACCAGCACGTCGATCACGCCGTTGGCGTGCTGCACGTGGCTGGGACCGATCTGCTCGGGCTTGAACACGCCCAGGCCGCCGCCCTCGATCATGGCCGGGCCGCCCATGCCGATGTTGCTGGCGCGCGTGGCGATGATGGCGTCGCAGCAGCCCAGCAGCGCGGCGTTGCCGGCGAAGCAGCGCCCCGCCGCGATGCCGACCACGGGCACCTGGCCCGACAGCGCGGCGTGGCTGGCGAAGGTGTGCACATGCAGGCCCGCGACCACGGGGATGTCGGTGTCGCCCGGGCGCCCGCCGCCGCCCTCGGCGAACAGCACCACGGGCAGTTGCTGGTCGAGCGCAATGCCCAGCATGCGGTCGGTCTTGGCGTGGTTGCGCGCGCCCTGGGTGCCGGCGAGCACGGTGGCGTCGTAGGCCATGACCACGGTGCGCGCTTTCTCCTCGCCGCACTGCGCGCCGTTGACCGCGCCGATGCCCGTCACCATGCCATCGGCCGGGGTGTTGGCGATCAGGTCCTCCATGCTGCGGCGGCGCGCCTGCGCGGCCACGGCAAGCTGGCCGTATTCGATGAAGCTGCCCGCGTCGCACAGGTCGGCGATGTTCTCGCGCGCCGTGCGCTGGCCCTGCGCGTGGCGCTTGGCCACGGCGGCCGGGCGGTTCGCGTCGAGCGTGAAGGCGTGGCGGTCGATCACGCGCTGCAGGTCGGCGCGGATGTGGCTGGGGTCCTGCGTCGCCTCCGGCCCGGCGGCATCCAGCGCGGCATCGTGCACGGGTTCGAGCGCCAGCAGTTTGTGGCCCTGCGCCACGTAGGCACCGGGCGCGGCGGCGAGGTCCAGCACGCGGCCCGCGTGCGGCGCGAGCAGCACATGCTCCATCTTCATGGCTTCGAGCACGGCCAGCTCGGCGCCCGCCGCCACCACGTCGCCCTCGGCCACGGCGTACTGCACCAGGCGCGCGGGCATGGGGGCGCGCACGGCATGCGGGTCGGCGTCCTCGGAGGGCACTTCTAGTTTTGAATGATTTTGGCCTGCAGCGCTTATCTGTAAAGCGCCAGCAGCTATGGTTTTGGAAGCATCGAGCAACGCGGGCAGCACCTCTTCCACCCAGCGCGTATGCACCTGCTGGCGTTCCATCTCGGGCCTCTGGGCCAGGGCCTGGAGCAGCGCGACGTTGGTCGCCAGGCCGTCGATGCGGCACTCGGCCAGCGCGCGCTGCGAGCGGCGCAGCACGTCGGCAAAACTGCCGCTGCGCGTGGAGACGATGAGCTTGGCCAGCAGCGTGTCGTAGTGCGGCGAGGGCGCCCGGCCCGCCACTGCGTGCGTGTCCACGCGCACGCCCGGCCCCGTGGGCAGCGCCAGCCGCGCGATGGTGCCGCTACCCGGCTGGGCCTGGCCCTGGGCATCCAGCGTTTCGGCATTGATGCGCCACTGGATGGCATGGCCCTGCGCGCGCGGCGGCTGCGCCGGGTCCAGGCCCAGGCCCTGCAGGTGGCGGCCGGCCGCCAATGCAATCTGCGCCTGCACCAGGTCCACGCCCGTCACCTCCTCGGTGATGGTGTGCTCGACCTGCAGGCGCGGGTTGCATTCGATGAAGACGTAGGGCAGGTCGCTGGACGCCAGGTCCACCAGGAACTCGAAAGTGCCCAGACCCTCGTAGCGCACTTCGCGCGCCATGGCCAGGGCGTCCTGGATGATGCGTTGGCGCAAGGCCTCGGGCAGCGACGGGCTGGGCGCGATCTCCACCAGCTTCTGGAAGCGCCGCTGCAGCGTGCATTCGCGCTCGCCCAGCGCGACCACGTCCACGCCGTCGCCCAGCACCTGCACCTCGATATGGCGCGCGTTCACCATCAGGCGCTCGACGTACACGCCCGCCACGCCGAAGGCGGCCTGCGCCTCGCGGCGGCAGGTCTCATAGGCGGCGGGCAATTCGGCCGCCGACTGCAGGGCACGCATGCCGCGCCCGCCACCGCCGCCAATGGCCTTGATGACGATGCCTGCGCCCTGCCCATCCCCCTGCTGCGCGCGCCAGAAGGCCTGGGCCTCTTCGAGCGTGACCTCGTGCTGCGTGCCCGGCATCAGCGGCACGCCGCAGCGCGCCGCCAGCGCGCGCGCCTGGGCCTTGTCGCCGAACAGCGTGAGCTGCACCGGCGTGGGGCCGATGAAGCGCAGGCCCGCCGCCTGGCAGGCCTGGGCGAAGTCGGCGCGCTCGCTCAGGAAGCCGTAGCCAGGGTGCACGGCGTCCACGCCGCGCTCGCGCGCCAGGGCGATGAGCCGCGCACCGTCGAGGTAGGCCGCCGGGCCCGTGGCGCCGAGCGCAACGGCCTCGGTGGCCGCCTGCACATGCGGCGCACCGGCATCGTCGTCGGCGTACACCGCGACACTGGGAATGCCCAGGTCGTGCAGGGCGCGCGCGATGCGCAGCGCCACCTCGCCACGGTTGGCGATCAGGACTTTGGAAAAGACCGGCGTGTTCATGGTTCTGCTTCTGTTCTGATAGCTGCCAGCGCTTGATGCATAAGCGCTAGAAGCCGATTTCGCTTGTAGCTCATTGGTTCATGGCGCTGCGCATGAAGCAGGCGCTGCCCAGGCCAGGGCAGCCGCGCAAGGGCCGCCAAGCGGCCCAGGCGGCGCTTCGCTTGCGTGCGCCGGGAGCGCCCCCCTGCCCGCAGCGCGCAGCGCTGCGAGAGCGGGGGGAAGGCGCGCAGCGCCACAGGGGGTGTCACTCATCCTTCAACATGCGCCGCAGCACCTTGCCCGCCCCCGTGGCGGGGAGCTGGGCGATGAAGCGCACCTCGCGCGGTGCCTTGTAGGACGCCATGTTCTCGCGGCACCAGGCGACGAGCGCGGCGGCCTCCACCTCCTGCCCCGGCTTCTTCACGATGAAGGCGCGCACCACCTCGCCCTTCTCGGCGTCGGGCACGCCGATCACTGCGGCCTGGGCCACGGCGGGGTGCTTGATGAGGATGGTTTCGACCTCTTCGGGGAATACGCTGTAGCCCGAGACCTTGATCATTTCCTTGAAGCGGCCGATGAAGGTGAGGTAGCCGTCCGCATCGATCTGGCCCATGTCGCCCGTGTGCACCCAGCCATTGCGCAAGGTGGCCGCGGCGGCCTCGGGCTTGTTCCAGTAGCCCTTGAAGTTGCCGGGGCCCTGGATGGTGATCTCGCCCACGGTGCCGACCGGCAGCGGCGCGCCGGTGTCGGGGTCGACGATGCGGATCTGGTTGCCCGGCACGGGCTTGCCCTGCGTGCCCCAGCGGATGGCGTCCACCGGCATGGCGGTGTCCACCGTGTGCGTCTCGCTCAGGCCGTAGGCCGCCTCGTGCGAGACGCAGTTGGGCGCGAACTGGCGCCACTGCTGCGCCAACTGCTCGGTGAAGGTGATGCCGAAACTCGTCACCGGGTTGCGGCGCAGCGCGCTCCAGTCCATGTCGCGCGCGCCGGGCACCTGCATGAGCGCGCCGTTCATCGGCGCAATGCTGTACCACCAGGTGATGCGGTGGCGCTCCAGCGCCTGGGCCACGCCCAGGGGGTCGAAGCGATACAGCAGCACGCAGGTGGAGCCGGTGTAGACCGGCAGGTTCACGCCCATCACCATGCCGGCGATGTGGTACAGCGGCGCCACGGCCAGCAGCACCTCGCCGGCCGACATGCCGTTGCAGTCGGCCGAGGCCGCCGTCTTGTAGCGCGCGTTCTCGTAGCTCAGCATGGCGCCCTTGGGCAGCCCGGTGGTGCCCGAGGTGTAGGTCATGAGCGCCACGTCGTCCATGGACAGCTCCACGGGCGCCGGCTGGCCGCCCGCGCGCACGGTGGCGAGGAAGTCCTCGCAGCCCGCGGGCATCGGTGCCGCGCTGGCGCGCATGGCCAGCAGTTCGGCCGGCACGGTGATGCTGGGCTCGCCGCCCGGCAGCAGGTCGGCGTAGCGCACCACGAACACATGCTGCAGAGCCGTCTGCGCGCGCACCTGCTCCACCACGGGCAGCAGCACGTCGGCGGCGACGATCACGCGCGCCTTCAGGTCGTCGAGCTGGTACTGCAGCTCGTGCTCCTTGTTCAGCGGCCCGCAGGGGCAGACGATGGCGCCGATCTTCTGGATGCCGTAGTGCGCCATGAGGTACTGCGGGCAGTTGTTCATGAACAGCGCCACGGGCTCGCCCTTTTGCACGCCCAGCGCCTGCAGGCGCGCGGCGAAGGCGTCGCTGGCGGCGTCCAGCTCCGCCCAGGTGATGGCGCGGCCGTACCAGAGGTAGGCGGCGCGGTCCGGGGTGGCGCGCGCGTGGCGACGCAGGTGTTCGTGCAGGGGCAGCAGGGCGGCGTTGGGGGCCATGGGGTGTCTCCAGAGTGTCAAAAACCGCCGGTTCTCGGTGCCACGTCAGGGTTTGCCATAAGGCCAAGCACCGGCCAGCGTCTTGCCAATATATACCGCTCGGTAGAACAATGCTACCCATGGGTATAACCAAAGCGACACCAAGCACCGCGCCCGGCGCGCTGGGCACGCCGCCCGTGAAGGCGCGCGGCCGCCAGAAGGCGAGCACGCCCAGCACGGACGAGAAGCGCGAGCGCATCCTCCAGGCCGCCGAGGCGCTGTTTGACCGGCAGGGCTACGCCCACACCACGATGGAGCAGATCGTGCAGCAGCTCGGCGTGACCAAGCCCTACGTCTACTACTACTTCCACAACAAGCAGGAAATCTTCGAGACGCTGTGCTGGCGCCCCTCCGTGGCCTGCTTCACGGCCATGGATTTCCCCGAGGACGACCGCCGCCCCGCGCATGTCAAGGTCACCGAGGGCATGGAGCGGCTGATCCGCGCCACCATCGAGCACCACCCGGCGGCCTTCTTCCCGTACCGCGAGCCGCAGGTGTTCCGCCCCGAATACCTGGCCATGCAGAAGAAACTGGCCAACCACTTCTATGAACGCCTCTGCGCGCTGATGGAAGAGGCCCGCGCGGACGGCATGCTCGACTTCAAGGAAACGCGCCTGACCGCGCAAGCCGCCTGCAGCCTGCCGGGCTTCCTGTACCACTGGTACCGGCCCGACGGGCGCCTGTCGCCGGCCGAAGTGGTGCGCGAACTCTCGCAACTGGCCTGGCGCGTGCTGGGCCTGCGCACGGCGCGTCGGCGGCCCGCGCGCCCCGCCACCCACACCCAACCACCCACGGAGACAAACCCATGAAAGCCTTGTTCACCCCGCTCGCCGCCGCAGCCCTGCTGTGCGCCGGCGCCGCATCGGCCCAGGACACCTTCAAGATCGCCTACATCGATCCGCTCTCGGGCCCGTTCGCCAACGTGGGTGAGCTGATGCTCACGCACACACAGTACGCGGTGGAGGACATCAACGCCAAGGGCGGCGTGCTCAAGGGCACCAAGCTGCAGTTGCTGCAGTTCGACAGCAAGCTCTCGGCACAGGAAAGCCAGAGCGCGCTGCAGGCCGCCATCGACCAGGGCGCGCGCGCCATCGTCACGGGCGGCTCGGGCTCGTCGGTGGTCACGGCGCTGGTGCAGGCGGCCGCACGCCACAACCAGCGCAACCCGGGCAAGGAGATCCTGGTGCTCAACCACTCCTCCATCGACCCCGAGCTGACCGGCAAGGCCTGCAGCTTCTGGCACTTCCAGTTCGAGGCCAACACGGCCATGAAGATGAAGGCCATCGCCAACTACATCAAGAAGCAGCCGGACATCAAGAAGGTCTACCTGCTGAACCAGGACTACGCGCACGGCAAGCAGTGGGCGCACTACGGCCGCGAGCTGGTGGGCCTGGCGCGGCCCGACATCCAGTTCACCGGCGAGGCCCTGCACCCCATCGGCCGCGTGAAGGACTTTGCGCCCTATGTGGCCAAGATCAAGAGCACCGAGGCCGACTCGGTCATCACCGGCAACTGGGGCCAGGACATGGTGCTGCTGCTCAAGGCAGCGGGCGACGCAGGCTACAACCTGCGCTACTTCAACCACAGCGCGGGCTCGGTGCCCGGCACGGTGCTGGCAGTGTCGCAGGCCAAGCTGGGGCAACTCACCTGGGTGGCCGAGTGGCACCCCGGCCAGGCCGAAACGCCCAAGGTGGATGCGCTGGCCAAGGCCTACAAGGCCAAGACGGGCAAGGACTTCCTGGCGCCGCGCATCGAAATGACGCCGCGCTTCCTGGCCGCCGCGATCAACAAGGCCCAGTCCACCGACCCGGTGAAGATCGCGCGCGCCCTGGAAGACCTCACGCTCGACTCCGTGGTCGGCCCGGTGCGCATGCGCGGCGACGACCACCAGC
The DNA here is from genome assembly GCF_022760965.1 of Simplicispira sedimenti. Taxonomy (NCBI): domain Bacteria; kingdom Pseudomonadati; phylum Pseudomonadota; class Betaproteobacteria; order Burkholderiales; family Comamonadaceae; genus Simplicispira; species Simplicispira sedimenti. The sequence goes on along the minus strand of NZ_JAKVIJ010000003.1, from coordinate 26,414 downwards.
TACTGCTGCCCCAGGTGGTCAACACCATCGCCCCGGTGGACGGCAAGGCGGTGAAAGTGGGCTGGGAAGGCACGAACTACGGCTTCCGCACCGACGCCGCCTACACCGGCAACGAACTGGCGCAGGGCACGGACTGCAAGATGGCAAGGCCCTGATCCTGCACTCCGGCACGCCGGCCGATACCATGGGCGGCTTCTTCACGAGAGAACCACCCATGCCCGACTTCCGCAGCGACACCGTCACCCAGCCCACACCCGCCATACGCGCGGCCATGCAGGCCGCGCCACTGGGCGACGACGTGTTCGGCGACGACCCCTCCGTCAACGCACTGCAGGAGCATGCGGCGCAACTGCTGGGCTTCGAGGCCGCGCTGTTCGCGCCCTCGGGCACGCAGACCAACCTGATCGCCCTCATGGGCCACTGCCAGCGCGGCGACGAGGCCATCGTGGGCCAGAGCTGGCACACCTACCGCTGGGAGGGTGGCGGCATGGCGGTGCTGGGCTCCATCCAGCCCCAGCCGGTGGAAACACAAGCCGACGGCACGCTGCGCCTGGCCGACATCGCCGCCGCCATCAAGCCCGACGACCCGCATTTCGCGCGCACCCGCCTGGTGGTGCTGGAGAACACCACCGGCGGTCAGGTGCTGCCCACGCCCTACATCGCCGAGGTGGCGCAACTGGCGCGCTCGCGCGGCCTGGCCCTGCACCTGGACGGCGCGCGCCTGTTCAACGCCGCCACGGCCAACGCCGAGGCGCATGGCACCGACGTGTACGACGAGGCACGTGCCATCTGCCAGCACTTCGACACGGTATCGCTGTGCCTGAGCAAGGGCCTGGGCGCGCCCGTGGGCTCGCTGCTGCTGGGCCGTGCCGATTTCATCCACCAGGCCAGGCGCACGCGCAAGATCCTGGGCGGCGCCATGCGCCAGTGCGGCCTGCTGGCCTCCGCCGGGCAGCATGCGCTGCAGCACCATGTGCGCCGCCTCGCCGACGACCACGCCCTGCTACGGCAGCTGGCCGCCGGCCTGGCCGAGGCCGGGCGCGGCCACCCGGTGCTGCAAGGGCGCCTGGCCGTGGCCTCGGCGCACACCAACATCCTGTTCACCGACGTGCACGCCGACGTGGCGCCTGCATTCACGGCCTGGCTGGCCCAGCATGGTGTGCGCGTGACCAGCAGCCTCTATGGCGGGCAGACGCGGCTGCGCTGGGTCACGCACCTGGATGTGGGGCCGCAGGATGTGGCGCAGACGCTGGAGTGCGTTCAGCGCTTTGGCACAGCCTGATTCTTGCGATGGATTCCGCTCGCATCACCTGCCGTGCGGACAGGCTCTGTGGCGCGGCCTCAAATAGGCGTGTCTGAGGCCTCCGGCCGCGCCCTGCGACCAAAGATGCCGGTGCCCACCCGCACCATAGTGCTGCCGGCCGCGATGGCGGCGTCCAGGTCGTCCGTCATGCCCATGGACAGGGTGTCAAAACCCGCCAGGCCCGGCAGACCGCTGGCGCGGATGGTGTCGAACACCTCGCGCGCGCGCAGATGCAGGGCGTATTGCGCATCAAAACCCGTGGCCGGTTCCGGGATGCTCATCAGCCCGCGCAGGCACAACTGTGGCAAGACCGCCACGCTTTGCGCCAAGGCCAGGGCCTCCTGCGGGGCCACGCCCGACTTGTTGGCGCCCCCGTCCACATTGATCTGGATGCAGACCTGCAGTGGCGGCAGATGGGCCGGACGCTGGTCCGACAGGCGCTGGGCGACCTTGAGCCGGTCCACGGTATGCATCCAATCAAAGTGCTCGGCCACCAGCCGGGTCTTGTTGCTTTGCACCGGCCCAATGCAGTGCCATTGCAGGGTGGGCGCGCCCATCTGGCGCAGTGCCGCCATTTTTTCTACGGCTTCCTGCAGGTAGTTTTCGCCAAAGGCGTGTTGCCCGGCGCGGGCGGCTTCGAGCACGGCATCGGGCCCGAAGGTTTTGGATACAGCCAGTAACAGAACGCTGGCCGGGTCGCGCCCGGCACGCTCGCAGGCCTGTGCCACCCGGTGCTGTACCTGTTGGAGCTTGTCGGCAATCGTGGTCATAATGGCTGTCGAGCGTACCAAACGTCAGAGGGAACCGTGGACATTACCCAACTGCTGGCCTTCAGCGTCAAGAACAAAGCATCGGACCTGCACCTCTCTGCGGGATTGCCACCCATGATCCGTGTGCACGGCGACGTGCGGCGCATCAATGTCGAAGCGCTGGACCACAAGACAGTGCACGCCATGGTGTACGACATCATGAGCGACTCGCAGCGCAAGACCTACGAAGAATTCCTGGAGGTGGACTTCTCGTTCGAGATCGAGGGCCTGGCGCGTTTCCGCGTGAACGCATTCAACCAGAACCGCGGCGCGGCTGCCGTGTTCCGGACGATTCCGAGCAAGATCCTCACGCTGGAGCAGCTCAACGCGCCCAAGATCTTCGCCGACCTGGCGCTCAAGCCGCGCGGGCTGGTGCTGGTGACCGGCCCCACGGGTTCGGGCAAGTCCACCACGCTGGCGGGCATGGTCAACCACCTCAACGAAACCGAGTACGGCCACATCCTCACCATCGAGGATCCGATCGAGTTCGTGCACGAGTCCAAGAAGTGCCTGGTCAACCAGCGCGAGGTGGGGCCGATGACGCTGTCGTTCGCCGCTGCCCTGCGCTCTGCGCTGCGCGAGGACCCGGACGCCATTCTGGTGGGCGAAATGCGCGACCTGGAAACCATCCGCCTGGCCATGACGGCCGCTGAAACGGGCCACTTGGTTTTCGGCACGCTGCACACGTCCAGCGCCGCCAAGACCATCGACCGGATCATCGACGTGTTCCCCGCCGAAGAAAAGGAAATGGTCCGGGCCATGTTGTCCGAATCGCTGCAGGCCGTGATCTCGCAAACGCTGTGCAAGCTCAAGGACGGCTCGGGCCGCGTGGCCGCGCACGAAATCATGCTGGGCACCAGCGCCATCCGCAACCTGATCCGTGAGGCCAAGGTGGCGCAGATGTACTCGACCATCCAGACCAGCAACAGCGTGGGTATGCAGACGCTGGACCAGAACCTCACCGATCTGGTGCGCCGCAACATCATCAGCCCGGCCGAAGCCCGCGCCAAGGCAAAGATGCCGGAAAACTTCCCTGGCTAAACGTCCCCCAGCCGTTCCGATCCACAGACACCGGCCGCGCGCGGCCCACTGGAGCACCCCATGAAAGGCATTCTTGGTCTGTTGCGCATGTCTTCGCGCAACAACAAGCCACAGCAAGACCACAGCGATTCCGTTTTCTTTTCCACGGCCTTTGCCAACCAGGGTGTCGATCCGGCGATGCTGGTGCCCTGGGAGGCTCGCGCCGTGGAGGTGGGCGCCAAGCGCCTGCCCGCCAGCAAGGGCGGCAAGCTGCTGCAGGCACTGTGGTCCAAGGACAAGTACATGGCGCACCTGGACCAGGACGCTGTGCGGCGCATGGAGAACTTCTTCGAGTTTGCCCAGGTGCCGCCCAACCGCGATCTGATCCGTCAGGACGAGTACGGCAATTTCATGATCGTGCTGCTGTCGGGCACCATCGCGGTGGATCGACTGCAGCCCTGGGGTGAGCAGTTGCGTCTGGCAGAAACCCGCCCTGGCGACATCCTCGGAGAGATGTCCTTGCTGGACAGCGGCATCCGCTTCTCTGCCTGCACCACGCTGACCGATTGCGAAGTCGCCGTGCTCAGTGCCGAGGGCATGGACGACATGATGGTCAAGGACCCGCAACTGGCCGCCAGTCTGGTGGCGCTGCTGGCACGCAAGCTGTCGCTGCGGCTGCGTGCCGTGAGCGCGCGGCTGAGCGAGAACCAAAAGTAAACCCCTGACCCGTTAGCACCCTCGGAGGGAGACACACAGATGGAACGCGATCAGGCGAGTAAGTTCATCAACGATCTGCTGAAGCTGCTGGTGAGCCGCAACGGCAGCGACCTGTTCATCACGGCTGAGTTTCCGCCTGCCATCAAGGTGGACGGAGCGATCACCAAGGTATCACCCCAGGCGCTCACGCCCAACCACACGCTGACGCTGGCCCGCTCCATCATGAGCGACAAGCAGGCAGCCGAGTTTGAGCGCACCAAGGAATGCAATTTCGCCATTTCGCCCTCGGGCATCGGTCGCTTCCGTGTCAATGCATTCATCCAGCAAGGGCGCGTGGGCATGGTGCTGCGGGTGATTCCGCTGACGCTGCCCACCATTGACGGTCTGGGTCTGCCCCAGGTGCTCAAGGAAGTGGCCATGACCAAGCGTGGGCTGTGCATCTTTGTGGGTGCCACGGGCTCGGGCAAATCGACCTCGCTGGCCGCCATGGTGGATTGGCGCAACGAAAACTCCTTCGGCCACATCATCACGGTGGAAGACCCGGTCGAATTTGTGCATCCACACAAAAACTGCGTGGTCACACAGCGCGAAGTGGGCCTGGACACCGACAGCTGGGAAGCCGCACTCAAGAACACGCTGCGCCAAGCACCCGACGTGATTCTGATGGGCGAAATCCGCGACCGCGAGACCATGGAACATGCCGTGGCCTTTGCCGAAACCGGCCACCTGTGCCTGGCCACCCTGCACGCCAACAGTGCCAACCAGGCCCTGGACCGGATCATCAACTTCTTCCCGGAAGAGCGCCGCGCGCAGTTGCTGATGGACCTGTCGCTCAACCTGCGCGGCATGATCTCCCAGCGCTTGATCCCCAAGCAGGATGGCAAGGGGCGCGCGGCTGCGGTGGAAGTGATGCTCAACACCCCGCTCATTGCCGACCTGATCTTCAAGGGCGAAGTGGCCGAGATCAAGGAAATCATGAAGAAGAGCCGCAACCTGGGCATGCAGACCTTCGACCAGTCGCTGTTCGATTTGTTCGAGTCCAACGTCATCAGCTACGAAGACGCGCTGCGCAACGCCGACTCCCTCAACGACCTGCGTCTGCAGATCAAGCTCTCCAGCCAGCGCGCCAAGAGTGCGGACCTGGCTTCGGGCACCGAACATTTCGCGATTGTCTGACACCCCCTGGGCGCTACGCGCCCTCCCCCCTTCCCTCGGCGATGGCCGGGAAAGGGGTTCCCGCCAGTAGCCTGGGGATGCCAGCTCCACAGTGTCCGCGGGCCTGGGCCACGCGCCTTTCTCCCGGTACCGTCTTTCTTGCAAGAGCCATCACATGCCAAGCACCAATCCTCGCAACTACGACGCCACCCCTTCGCGCAAGGTCGCCTTTGTGGGACTGGGCGTGATGGGCTACCCCATGGCCGGCCATTTGGCAATGGCCGGGCATTCGGTCACCGTGTTCAACCGCACCGCTTCCAAGGCCCAGGCCTGGTGCGTGGAGTTTGGCCAAACGGCGAACCCGCAACAGGCGGACACCCCCCGGCTGGCGGCGCAAGGGGCGGACATTGTGTTTTGCTGCGTGGGCAACGACGAGGACTTGCGCTCCGTGACGCTGGGGGCAGACGGAGCCTTTGCCGGCATGGCGCCGGGCAGTATTTTTGTGGACCACACCACGGCATCGGCCGAAGTGGCACGTGAGCTGTATGGTGCAGCCCGTGCCCTGGGTCTGCAGTTCATCGACGCACCAGTGTCCGGTGGTCAGGCAGGAGCACAGAATGGGCTGTTGACCGTGATGTGCGGTGGCGACCCCGAGGCCTTTGATTCCGTGCAACCCGTGGCCATGGCATTTTCGCGCGCCTTCACGCGCATGGGCACCTCGGGCGCCGGCCAACTCACCAAGATGGTCAACCAGATCTGCATTGCCGGGTTGGTGCAGGGCCTTTCAGAGGCCATTGCCTTTGGTCAGCGCGCTGGCCTGGACATGCCCCTGGTGCTGGACGTGATTGGCAAGGGTGCCGCCCAAAGCTGGCAGATGGACAACCGCGGAAATACCATGGTGGCCGACCAATTTGACTTTGGCTTTGCTGTGGACTGGATGCGCAAGGATCTGGGCCTGGTGCTGGCCGAAGCACAACGCAATGGTGCTCGGCTGCCCGTGACCGCGCTGGTGGACCAGTTCTATGGCGACGTGCAGCAAATGGGCGGCAAGCGCTGGGACACGTCCAGCCTGATCAAACGACTGCGCTAGGGAGTGGGATGCGCCGCCAGCGTCGGCGGCACGCTTTCACTGGGCCGGACGCGTTTCCGGCACCTCGCCATTCACCGCATTGGCCGGTTTTGCTTGCTTGCCGGCGTTCAGACTTGCGGCTTCTTCCTCGGTGAGGTACTCAAACACCCGCACCACCTTGCTGACGCCGGTGATGCCTCGGGCAATGGCCGTCGCACGTCCGGCTTCGCGCTGCGACACGCGGCCCATCAGGTACACCACGTTGCGTTCGGTCACCACCTTGAAGCTGTTGGCCGACAGGTCTTTGGCATCCACCAGACTGGCACGCACCTTGCCCGTGATGAAGGTATCGTTGGAGCGCTGTCCGATCGTGCTGTTGGGCATCACGGCCAGATCATTGACCACGCTGCGCACGTTCTGCTCGGCGGCAACGGTTTTTTCGACGGCATCCCGAACCTCGGCGCTGGGCACTTCGCCGGTCAGCAATACTTGGCGGTTGTAGCTGGTGACGTTGACATGGACCTTGTCGCCATAGATACCGTGGATACGGTTGCCAGCGCGCAACTCAATGCCTTCGTCCTCCACCTGCGTGCCTACGGTGCGGCGGTCCAGCGCCATCATGCCGCCCACAGCCGCCCCCCCGACCACCGCCGCAGCACATCCAGACAGACTGACGACCAACACGGCAGACGCCAGCGCGGCACAAGCCGCTCGATAGTTCTTGAACATCATGACAAAACCTCCTGTTCACCAAACAACTGTGCATCCATGCCATCAGACAGGCAATTGAGCACCAGGGTATGCACCTCGCGCACCCGTGCAGCACGGTCATGGGGCACAGAGATACAGACATCTGTTTCGCGCAAAAGGTTCGCCAAGCCTCCGCCCAGCCGCCCCGTCAAGGCCACCACCGACATGTCGCGTTCATGGGCTGCCTGTACTGCCCCCCGCACACTGGGGTCGTTGCCACTGGTGCTCAACACCACCAGCAGGTCCCCGGTTTGCCCCAGCGCACGCACCTGCCGGGCAAACTGCTGGGTGGCATCACCACCGCCGATCGTGAGCAGGGCACCGTCGGTGCACAAAGCCATGGCTGCCAGTTCCGGGCGCTCGCGCTCGAAGCCTGCGACACAGCACGCGGCAAACTGCTGCGCATCGGTGGCCGAAACGCCGCTGCCGCACACCAGGACCTTGCCACCACTCGTCACACAGGCGAGCAGCGCCTGGACCGCGTCGGCAATGGGCCGAGCCAAGGTCTGGGCGGCCTGGTATTTCAGGTCAGCGCTGTCGATGAATTGCTGCTGGATGCGTTGCTCGATCATGGGTTCTACGATGCATAAACCTTGCGCAAGGCAGTGATGATAACCGCTGCGTGTTATCAATTTTGTAGCATTCTGTGGCCGCCGCCTAAGCTGGCGCCTCACTGTGCGTCGAAGGCCCCCCGAATCCACGAGATATCGGGCTCCAACAACACGGCGTCAAACCGACACGGCGGCTGCGCCCCCAGTCGCAGCAAAAAATGCTGCGCAGCAAACACAATACGCCGCTGCTTGGTCGCGCCAATGCTTGCCCCTGCGCCGCCCCAGGCTTGACTGGAGCGGCTGCGCACCTCAACGAACACCACCGTGCCATCGGGCTCGCGCATCACCAGATCGATCTCGCCCCCACCGCGCCCTGGCGTCCGATAATTGCGTGCCAGCAAACGCAGGCCTGCAGACTGCAAATGGGCCAGCGCACGGTCTTCCGCCCACTGGCCCTGAGTCCGCGTGTTTGCCGCCGCTACCGTACCCGGTTTGTTCTTGCCAAGGAAACCCATTGAGCGCCTCTTTTGCCCCCGTTCTGGACGCTGCACGCCATGCAGCCGGTTCGCAGCATTATCCCCAGGGCGCCCTGTACGTGGTGGCCACCCCCATCGGCAACCTGGCAGACATCACGCTGCGCGCCCTGCATGTATTGCAGCTGGCCGACACCTTGGCCTGCGAGGACACGCGCCACAGCCACAGCCTGCTGCGCGCCTACGGCATCGACAAACCCCCCAGCCAGTGGCTCGCCGTGCACCAGCACAACGAGGCCCAGGCCGCGCAGGAGGTCCTGGCCCGTTTGCAGGCAGGTCAGCGCGTGGTGTACATGAGCGACGCAGGGACCCCCGGCATCAGCGATCCAGGCGCACGGCTTGCCGCCGCTGTGGCGGCAGCGGGTTTGCGTGTGCTGCCTTTGCCGGGTGCCAGCAGCATCACCACCGCGTTGAGCGTTGCGGGCGCTGTGGCGCAGGGTGGAGGTGACCAGGGTTTTGTGTTTGCTGGGTTTCTTCCCACCCGCAGTGCAGAACGCAAGGCCTCCGTGGAGATGCTGCGCACCGAACCCCGCTGCATCGTTGTGCTGGAGGCACCGCACCGCATTGCCGATCTGGCACAGGCCCTGGCCGTACTGGAGGAGCGCCCGGTCACCCTGGCGCGGGAATTGACCAAGCAGTTCGAACAAATCACCACCCTACCCGCCCACCAGGCTGCGGCTTGGCTGCAGGAAGACCTCCAGCGCTGCCGGGGTGAATTCGTGGTGGTGCTGCATCCGGTGGCCAGTTCCAACGATGCCGAGGCCGGACTGCGCGTGCTCGATCGCCTGCTTCAGGAGTTGCCGCTGAAGTCGGCAGTGCGCCTCGCGGCCGACATCACCGGCGTACCGCGCAACCAGCTGTACGAAGCTGCATTGCAGCGAAAGAACGCGCCAGAACAAGAAGGCTGAGACGCCCAAAGCAAAACGCCCAACCGAGAACGGTTGGGCGTTATTTTTTTGGTGGTGGCCTGGGACGGAATCGAACCGCCGACACAAGGATTTTCAATCCTCTGCTCTACCGACTGAGCTACCGGGCCAGAGACATAAATTATAACCTGAAAAAAGCACCTGTCGCAAAAGCTGCGCAAATCACGCGCGTTTGCCGCGCCCCAGGTCTACGCCCAGCTGACGCAACTTGCGGTAGAGGTGGGTACGCTCGAGGCCGGTCTTCTCGGCGACGCGCGTCATCGATCCGCCTTCACGCGCCAGATGGAATTCAAAGTAGGCCTTCTCGAAGCCATCACGGGCCTCGCGCAAAGGGCGGTCCAGATCAAAACCCTGGTGCGCCAAGGGACCGGGGTCTGCCTCCATGGTGACGGGCATGCTGCCCACACCTTGCGGCGTCATGTCTGACGATGACGACGTTGCGGTCGCCGACAGCGCCGCAGGGCGTGCAGCATTGCGCGCAAGTCCCTGCTCCACTGCCTTGAGCAGCTTCTGCATGGTGATGGGCTTTTCCAGAAACGCAAACGCACCGATGCGCGTGGCATCCACCGCCGTGTCGATGGTGGCGTGGCCGCTCATCATGATGACGGGCATGGTCAGGAGGCCGCTTCCGGCCCACTCCTTGAGCAACGTGACACCGTCGGTGTCCGGCATCCAGATGTCCAGCAGCACCAGATCGTACACATTGGCAACGCGCGCGCTGCGGGCCTGGGTCGCGTTTTCTGCGAGGTCCACGCTGTGCCCCTCGTCGTTCAGGATCTCCGACAGAAGGTCTCGAATGCCGAGCTCATCGTCGACCACAAGAATATTTGCCATGAATGATTGCCTTGCGTCTGCAGTGCTGGGTGTTGTCAGGAAGCAACTATTTGCTCAGGGGCGAATGATAGCGACACTTGCGCGCCCTGCACTACCCCTTCTTCCTGTCGATTGACAAGTTCTATGCGCGCGCCGTGTTCGTCCGCGATCTTCTTGACCACCGCCAGACCCAATCCGGTGCCACGCGCCTTGGTGGTCACATAGGGCTCGAATGCACGTTGCAGAATGTGCGCGGGGAATCCGCCCCCCTGGTCGCTGATGCGCAGGCGCACGCGCTTGGAGGCCTCGTTCCAGTGCGTGCTGATGCAAACCGGGGGGGGCCGGCTGTCTCCGCGCGCAGCACTCGCCTGCTCTGTGGCGTCCTGTGCGTTCTGCAGCAGGTTGTGCACGATCTGGCGCAGTTGCTGCGCGTCACCCATGATGCGTGGGCAGGCAGAATCAAGCTGCGCCTGCACTGCTACGGTGGCGCGCTCGGATTCATAGAGGTGCAGGATGTCCGCGATGAGCGCATTGAGGTCCACAGGCTTGAGCTCTGCAGCGGGCAGTCGCGCATAGTCGCGAAACTCGTTGACCAGACGCTTCATCGCATCGACCTGGTCCACGATGGTCTTGACCGACTTGGCAAGCACCGCCTGCTCAGGCGCCGGCAACTTGGCATGGAGTTTCATTTCCAGCCGTTCCGCAGACAGTTGGATGGGTGTGAGCGGGTTCTTGATCTCGTGCGCCAATCGCCGCGCCACCTCACCCCAGGCCTGGGCGCGCTGTGCGGAAACAATTTCGGTAATGTCGTCAAATACCAACAGACGGGCTGCGTCGGGCAGCTCTGCACCGCGGGCAACGATGCTGGTGGCATGTTGCGCCACCGCGCCTTCGGCGGAACCCGAGCCATGCAGATCAAAAGACTGCTGCCAATGGTCGAGTCCGTGCTGGTCGCGGTTGCTCAGGAAGGTTTCGAACTGCTGCTGCACCGATTGTGCAAAGGCCTGCAAGCCAGGCACATCGGCCAGGGGCTGCCCCTGGAATGCGGCCAAAGGTTCACGCAGGATGCGTGTGGCACCAGGGTTGGACGAACGGATGGTGCCCTGGGCATCAAGCACGATGACCCCGGCCGTGAGGTTGTCCAGAATGGTCTGCAGGCGCGCGCGGGCGCTGTCCACGGCCTCCATGCTGCGCTCCACCTGGCTGCGTGCATCGGCGAGTTGCTGGGTCATGGAAGCAAAGGAACGCGTCAACCCACCCAGCTCGTCCTTGCCTTGCAGCACGGCCTTGGGACTGAGGTTGCCCTGCGCCACCTCGCGCACCCCTTCGGCCAGGACCAACAATGGCCGCGCCAACTGATTGCCCAACAGCACCGCCAGGAGCACAGCGCCAAACACCGCGAGAAACAAGCTCAGCGTCAAGGTGCCGATGTACATGCGCCGCAAGCCACCGCGCGCCAGGGCACGCTCCTGGTATTCGCGGTGGGCTTCCTGCACGGCGACGGCGTTGTCCACGAGCACCGGCGGCAAGGGCACGACAGCTTGGAGATAGCGCGGCTCTGCCACCAGGCCCATGCCGGGGTTGGGCACCAACACCAAGGCGGAAACGCGCACATTGCGCAAGGCCTCCGGGCGGGTGACATCGGGAAGTTCGTCCAAACCCTCGAGTTGCCCTATCGCACGCTGCTGACGTACGGTGCGCAATTGCTGGGCGGTGGGGCGCTCCTGGTCAAGCCGGTAGCGCGATTGGCCCACACTCGCGACCAATTGACCCGCAGCGTTCCACAACAGCAGATCGCTGGCTCCGAGCTGGTCCCGAATGCGCTCCAACACCAGGCCCGCAGTGGCATCGGAAGTTTGCGACAGCTGCGCACTAAGGCTGCGCGCCCGCGCCGCCGTCTCGCTGACCTGCATCTCCAGCGTGGCACTGGCCAAACTGACCCCTGCGGCCAGCGCACCCTCGACCTTGACGTCGAACCAGCTTTCAATGGAGCGCGAGACAAACTGGTACGACACGTAATAGATCAGCAGGCCCGGCATCAGCCCCACCAGGGCAAAGATGGCCGCCAGCTTGACCAGCAAGCGGCTACCGAAACGCCCCCGCCGCAAGCGCAGCAGCAGACGCACAGCTACCCACAGCAACACGGCCAGCAAGAGCAGCGCCACCACCACGTTGACGCCAAACAGCCACCCGTAGTTGCGCTCGTACAGGACCCGGTTGTTGGTGGTGAGGGTCAGGAGAAAAAAGAGCACCAGGGCGATGGCCGCCATGATGGCCGCCCCCACCCCCAAGGCCCAGCGCACCGCCCGCGAGGGGCGTAGCGCGTTCTGCGTCTCGCTCATTGCGTGGGCTCCGGACTCCAGCGCAGGCTGCGCGCCAGAGAGAGATTCCAGCCCGAGCGTCCCAGCGCGCCGATCTGCAAGGGGCGTGGGAGCTGCGACAGATCCAGTCTGAAGCGCAGTTGCACCTGGTACTGTTCCTGGGGATCTATGGCGGCCGCAGGCGCAATCTTCCAGCGCACAATGCGCTGCATGGCGGCCCGCACGTCGGCCAGGTCGTCGAAGTTCTGCCCCAGGGCAACGCCCAGCCCGCTCGAGTCAAAAGGCTCGGAGGACACATTGAGGCGCCATCGGCGCGTCAATGGCTGGTAGCTCAGGCGCAGGTAGCGCACCTCGGTGGCAATGTGCTGGTCGTACCAGTACCAGCGCCGCCGGGTCAGTTCCGCCTCCGTGACGAAGTACATCGGGATGCCCTTGCGCAGCGCATCTTCGGCGAGCGTGGGCAGTTCGAACTCCAGCGCGGCCGTCAGGAAGAGGCCTTCGTCGGTCTGCTCCAGGCGCATGTCCGGTATGGCTGCCGGGTTCGCCGCCTGCGCTTGGCCGCACAGGGCCAGCAGGGCGAAGAGCACCCAGCGCAGCCCCCACAGGACCCAGCGTCGCCACAGCACCTCGGCCGCGCGGGAAACCGCATCAGCCGGGCTGTTTCTCGAGCAGCGCGTAGAAGAAGCCGTCATGTTCACCCGACAGATTGTCCGGGACACCCTCGGCCTTGTGGGGCACACCTGGCAACAAATGGCCCGGTGACGGCAGCAAGCGTGCGTCAGTGTTGTGTGCAAGAAACGCCTGGATCTGATCGCTCCCCTCGGCCCGGAACACCGAACAGGTGCAATACAGCAAGCGCGCCCCGGGTCGCACCAGGGGCCACAGTGCGCGCAGCAATTGCGCCTGGATGGCGGCCAGCTGCGCCACGTCGCTCTCGCGGCGCAACCAGGCCACGTCCGGGTGGCGGCGCACGATGCCCGATGCGGTGCAGGGGGCGTCCAGCAGGATGGCATCAAACAGCTCGCCGCCACAATGCGCCCGCCACCAGTCCTCGGGGCGTCCGGCATCGGCGACCAACACCTGGGCCTTCAACTGGCAGCGTTCCAGCGTAGCGCGGATGCGTTCGCAGCGCTGCGCATCCACATCCAGCGCCGTGAGCCGCAGGTCGGCCTGGGGCCCGGCGCATTCGAGCAAGTGCGCCGTCTTGCCACCGGGCGCAGCACAGGCATCCAGCACGCGCAAAGGCCGGCCCAGATCCAGTCCCTGGAGCAGCAGGGGCGCGGCCAGTTGCGCGCCCGCATCCTGCACCGACACGTCGCCCTGCGCAAACCCCGGCAAGGACTGCACGGCCACGGCCCGCTGCAACACCAGTCCGTCGGCCCCGATGTCAATTGCTCCTAAATTGATAGCTGCTAACGCTTTCTGGTATTGCCCTGGGGTCGTTTTTTGCTTGTTAACCCGCAACACCATGGGTGCCTGGTTGCGGGGGGCTTGCAGTACGGCCTGCCAATGCTGGGGGTGGTCCTTGCGCAGCCTTTGCACCCACCAGGCCGGGTGGTTCCAGCGCGCCAGATCGTCCCGTGCGGCGGCATCACACAGCGCCTGGCGCTCGCGCAGATAACGGCGCAGGCAGGCGTTGACAAACCCCGCCTGGGGCCGCGTACTGCGCTGGGCCTTGGCCGCTTCCACCGCCTGGTTGACCAGCGTGTGGGGCTCGTAGGCGGCACTGGCGCCCGGCGCCATCAGTGCCAGCGCGGTGCACAACAACGCATCGATAGCAGCAGCAGGCTTGCGCGGTGCCAATTGGCTGCGCAGGGCCTGCGCCATGCCCAGATGGCGCAGCGTCTCGAAAAACAAGGCCTGCACAGCGGGCCGCAGCGCGGCAGGGACCGTCTCCAGCGCTGCAGTCCCCGAGCGGCCGGCACGCACGGCCTGCAGGCAGGCGGCCACCGATTGGAGCACCACCGACAGCGCAGGCGCAGCACCCGCGCCGGGACTGGCCACGGGGGCCTGCGCATCGGCACCAGGCCGCTGAGGGATGCGGGTGTTTCCGGTCATGGATTCAAAGAGGTGAGAGACCCATAAAAAAACTCCCGGTCTGCCTGGAACCAGACAGGCCGGGAGCGCGCTAGGTCATGCTGCCTGCGGATCAGTCCGCAGAGGGCACTTCGGTACCGGTGGCGGCATTGGCCGCAGCATCGGCCTCGCCGTCCTGCGCCAGACCCGCCATTTCAGCGGCTTCGGCTTCGGCGATGGCGCGGCGCTCGGCGTCGTCCATGGCGTCCTTGGCCTTGCGTGCCTGGTGGTAGGCCAGACCCGTACCGGCAGGAATCAGACGACCGACGATGACGTTTTCCTTCAGGCCACGCAGCTCGTCGCGCTTGCCCATGATGGCAGCCTCGGTGAGCACGCGGGTGGTTTCCTGGAAGGAAGCGGCCGAGATGAACGAGTCGGTGGACAGCGACGCCTTGGTGATACCCAGCAACAGGTTGCTGTAGGTCGCGGGAATCTTGCCCTCGGCCTGCAGTGCCTCGTTGGTGTTGAGGATCTCGGAGCGCTCGACCTGCTCGCCAGCGATGTAGGCGGAATCGCCCGAGTTTTCGACCACGACGCGACGCAGCATCTGGCGCACGATCACTTCGATGTGCTTGTCGTTGATCTTCACACCCTGCAGACGGTACACGTCCTGCACTTCATCAACGATGTAACGCGAGAGTTCCTCGATACCCAGCAGGCGCAGGATGTCTTGCGGATCGGCCGGGCCGTCCACAACCAGCTCGCCCTTGTTGACCACCTGGCCTTCGTGCACCAGGATGTTCTTTTCCTTGGGGATGAGGTCTTCCCAGACCTTGCCATCGGGGTCGGTGATCTGCAGGCGGATCTTGCCCTTGGTCTCCTTGCCGAAGGACACGGTACCGGTGACTTCAGCCAGCGTGCCCTTGTCCTTGGGCGTACGCGCCTCGAACAGCTCGGCCACGCGCGGCAGACCGCCGGTAATGTCGCGGGTCTTCTGACCTTCGATCGGGATACGGGCCAGCACTTCACCGGGACCCACGCCCTGGTCGTCGCGCACCTGGATCAGAGCACCGACTTGGAAGCCGATGGTCACCGAATGGTCGGTGCCAGGGATCTTGACTTCGTGGCCGTTGGCATCGATCAGCTTGACCTGGGGTTTGACCACCTTGGCCGAACCACGGCGCTTGGGGTCGATCACCACCAGCGTGGACAGGCCGGTGACCTCGTCCACCTGCTTGGCCACGGTGAGGCCTTCTTCCACGTTCTCGAATTTCACCGTACCTGCGTACTCGGTGATGATCGGACGGGTCAGCGGGTCCCAGTTGGCCAGGATGGTGCCAGCCTTGATCTGCTGGTCTGCCTTCACGGTCAGCGTGGCGCCGTAGGGCACCTTGTGGCGCTCGCGCTCGCGGCCGTGCTCGTCCTGGATGACGATCTCGCCAGAGCGCGAGATGACCACCAACTCGCCCTTGGAGTTGGTCACATAGCGCATCGTGGCGTTGAAGCCGATGAAACCGTTGGACTTGGCTTCCACGCTGGAAGCAATGGCTGCACGCGACGCTGCACCACCAATGTGGAAGGTACGCATGGTCAGCTGGGTGCCGGGCTCGCCAATGGACTGGGCGGCGATCACACCCACGGCCTCGCCGAGGTTGATCAGGCCGCCACGACCCAGGTCGCGCCCGTAGCACTTGGCGCACAGGCCGAAGCGGGTTTCGCAGGTCAGCGCGGTGCGCACCTTCACTTCGTCCACACCAGCGGCTTCCAGCTCTTCGATCAGGTCTTCGTCGAGCATCTGGCCCGGCTGGGCCATGACCGCACGGGTTTCGGGGTGCAGCACTTCTTCAGCCGCGGTGCGGCCGAGGATACGGTCGCGCAGCGACTCGATCACCTCACCGCCCTCAACGATGGCGCGCATCAGCGTACCGTTGGACGTGCCGCAGTCCTCTTCGGTCACCACCAGATCCTGCGTTACATCGACCAGACGGCGGGTCAGGTAACCCGAGTTGGCCGTCTTCAGCGCCGTGTCCGCCAGACCCTTACGGGCACCGTGGGTGGAGATGAAGTACTGCAACACGTTCAGACCTTCACGGAAGTTGGCCGTGATGGGGGTCTCGATGATGGAGCCGTCGGGCTTGGCCATCAGGCCGCGCATACCGGCAAGCTGACGGATCTGGGCGGCAGAACCGCGGGCACCGGAGTCGGCCATCATGTAGATGGAGTTGAACGACTCCTGGTCCACTTCCTTGCCGTGGCGGTCGACGGTCTTTTCCTTCTTCAGGTGGTCCATCATGACCTTGGAGATGTCGTCACCGGCCTTGCCCCAGATGTCCACCACCTTGTTGTAGCGCTCGCCAGCGGTCACCAGACCGGAGGAATACTGCTGCGCGATTTCCTTCACCTCGGTTTCGGCGCGCTCGATGATGGTGTGCTTTTCGGCAGGCACCAGCATGTCGTCCACCGCGATGGAAATACCCGCGCGGGTGGCCAGACGGAAACCGTTCTGCAGCAACTTGTCGGCGAACACCACCGTTTCCTTCAGACCGCACTTGCGGAAGGACACGTTGATGAGCTTGGAGATTTCCTTCTTCTTGAGCGCCTTGTTGATGTTGGCAAAAGGCAGGCCCTTGGGCAGGATTTCCGACAGCAGCGCACGGCCCACGGTGGTGTCCACGAGCTTGGTCTCGGGCACGAACTCGCCCGTGGCCTTGTCCTTGGTCCACTCGGTCAGACGGACGCTGATCTTGGCGGTCAGTTCGACCACACCGGCATCCAGCGCACGCTGTACCTCGCAGGTATCGGCAAACACCAGGCCTTCGCCCTTGCCGTTGATGCGCTCGCGGGTGGCGTAGTACAGACCCAGCACCACGTCCTGCGAAGGAACGATGGAGGGTTCGCCGGAAGCGGGGAACAGCACGTTGTTGGAGGCCAGCATCAGCGTGCGGGCTTCCATCTGCGCTTCCACCGACAGCGGCACGTGAACGGCCATCTGGTCACCGTCGAAGTCGGCGTTGAAGGCCGCGCAGACGAGGGGGTGCAGCTGGATGGCCTTGCCTTCGATCAGGATGGGCTCAAAGGCCTGGATACCCAGACGGTGCAGCGTGGGCGCACGGTTCAGCAGAACCGGGTGCTCCTTGATGACCTCTTCCAGGATGTCCCACACCACCGGCGTGCCGGATTCGACTTCCTTCTTCGCCGCCTTGATGGTGGTGGCGATGCCCATGGCTTCCAGGCGCGAGAAGATGAAGGGCTTGAACAGCTCCAGGGCCATCAGCTTGGGCAGACCGCACTGGTGCAGCTTGAGCGTTGGGCCCACGGTAATCACGGAACGACCGGAGTAGTCCACGCGCTTGCCCAGCAAGTTCTGGCGGAAACGACCGGACTTGCCCTTGATCATGTCGGCCAGGGACTTCAGAGCACGCTTGTTGGCGCCCGTCATGGCCTTGCCGCGGCGGCCGTTGTCCAGCAAGCTGTCCACGGCTTCCTGCAGCATCCGCTTTTCGTTGCGCGCAATGATCTCGGGAGCCTTGAGCTCCAGCAGGCGACGCAGACGGCTGTTGCGGTTGATGACGCGGCGGTACAGGTCGTTCAGGTCCGACGTGGCGAAGCGGCCGCCGTCCAGCGGCACCAGCGGACGCAGGTCCGGCGGCAGCACGGGCAGCACTTCGAGCACCATCCACTCGGGCTTGATGCCGGACTTCTTGAAGGCTTCCAGCACCTTCAGGCGCTTGGCGTTCTTCTTGACCTTGACTTCGGAGCCCGTCAGGTCGCCACGCAGGCGCTCGATCTCGGTATCGATATCTATCGACTCCAGCAACTCGCGAATGCCTTCAGCGCCCATCTTGGCCTGGAACTCGTCGCCGTATTCCTTGAACTTCGCGTCGTAGTCATCCTCGGACATGATGCTGTACTTTTTCAGCGGGGTCATGCCGGGGTCGGTCACCACATAGGCTTCAAAGTACAGCACGCGCTCGATGTCGCGCAGCGTCATGTCCAGCACCAGGCCCAGGCGCGAAGGCAGGGACTTGAGGAACCAGATGTGGGCGCAAGGCGCAGCCAGATCGATGTGGCCCATGCGCTCGCGGCGCACCTTGGTCTGCGTGACTTCCACGCCGCACTTTTCGCAGATCACGCCACGGTGCTTGAGGCGCTTGTACTTGCCGCACAGGCACTCGTAGTCCTTGATCGGGCCAAAAATCTTGGCGCAGAACAGGCCATCGCGCTCGGGCTTGAACGTGCGGTAGTTGATGGTTTCGGGCTTCTTCACCTCACCGAAAGACCAGGAACGGATCTTCTCGGGCGACGCCAAGCCTATGCGGATGGCATCGAAATGCTCGTCGGGGGTGAACTGCTTGAACAGGTCGAGTAGCGATTTCATAAGACTCTTTCCCTTTCCGAATTAGGAGCGCTCAAGCTCGATGTCCAGGCCCAGGGAACGGATTTCCTTGACCAGAACGTTGAACGACTCGGGCATGCCTGCCTCGATGGTGTGCTCACCCTTGACGATGTTCTCGTACACCTTGGTACGGCCTTGCACGTCGTCGGATTTGACAGTGAGCATTTCCTGCAGCACGTAGGACGCGCCATAGGCCTCCAGCGCCCACACTTCCATCTCACCGAAGCGCTGGCCACCGAACTGTGCCTTGCCGCCCAGCGGCTGCTGCGTGACGAGCGAGTATGGGCCGGTCGAGCGGGCGTGCATCTTGTCGTCTACCAAGTGGTGCAGCTTGAGGTAGTGCATGTAGCCCACCGTGGTGGTGCGCTCGAAGGCGTCGCCGGTACGGCCGTCGTACAGCTGAGCCTGGGTGCGCGTTGGCGTCAGACCCTTGGCCTTGGCGATATCGTCCGGATAGGCCAGCTTGAGCATGTCGCGGATTTCCTGCTCCGTGGCTCCGTCGAACACGGGGGACGCAAAGGGCACACCCGTGGTCAACTCTTGCGCCATGGCGCGCAGCTCGCCGTCCGACAGCTTGGCAAGGTCTTCCTTGCGGCCAGCGGTGTTGTAGATCTGCTCCATGAAGGTGCGGATCTCGGCGGCGGCGGCCTCGCGCTGAAGCATGTCGCCTATGCGCTGGCCCAGGCCCTTGCCGGCCCAGCCCAGGTGGACTTCCAGCACCTGCCCGATGTTCATGCGCGAAGGCACGCCCAGCGGGTTGAGCACGATGTCCACAGGCGTACCGTCGGCCATGTAGGGCATGTCTTCCACCGGCGTGATCTTGGAGACCACGCCCTTGTTGCCGTGGCGGCCGGCCATCTTGTCGCCAGGCTGCAGGCGGCGCTTGACGGCCAGGTACACCTTGACCATCTTCAGCACGCCTGCGGGCAGCTCGTCGCCTTGCGTCAGCTTCTTGCGTTTTTCTTCGAAGGCCAGGTCGAAGCTGTGGCGGGTCTGCTCCAGCGAATTCTTGATCGACTCCAGTTGCGCGGCGACTTCGTCTTCGGCGGGGCGGATGTCGAACCAATGGAACTTGTCCACGCCGTCGAGGTAGGCCTTGTCGAGCTTGGTGCCCTTGGCCAGCTTCTGCGGACCACCATTGGCCACACGGCCGATCAGCAGCTTCTCGATACGGTCGAAGGCGTCGGCCTCGACGATGCGCAGCTGGTCGTTCAGGTCCAGGCGGAAGCGCTTGAGTTCATCGTCGATGATCTGCTGGGCGCGCTTGTCGCGCTGGATGCCTTCGCGGGTGAAGACTTGCACGTCGATCACCACACCCTGCGAGCCCTGGTCCACGCGCAGCGAGGTGTCCTTCACGTCAGACGCCTTCTCGCCGAAGATGGCGCGCAGCAGCTTTTCTTCGGGCGTGAGCGTGGTTTCGCCCTTGGGCGTGACCTTGCCGACCAGCACATCGCCGGGCTGCACTTCGGCACCCACGTAGATGATGCCGGACTCGTCCAGGCGGTTGAGCTGCTGCTCCGACAGGTTGGGGATGTCGCGCGTGATTTCCTCTGGCCCCAGCTTGGTGTCGCGGGCCATCACCACCAGCTCTTCGATGTGGATGCTGGTGTAGCGGTCATCGGCCACCACACGTTCGCTGATCAGGATCGAGTCTTCGAAGTTGTAGCCGTTCCAGGGCATGAAGGCGATCAGCATGTTCTGACCAATGGCGATCTCACCCAGGTCGGTGGAGGCACCGTCGGCAATCACATCACCCTTGGCCAGCTTGTCGCCCTTCTTGACGATGGGACGCTGGTGGATATTGGTGTTCTGGTTGGAGCGCTGGTATTTGATGAGGTTGTAGATGTCCACACCCACTTCACCGGCCACGGCTTCGTCGTCGTTCACCCGGATCACGATACGGGTGGCATCGACGTAGTCCACCACGCCGCCGCGCGTGGCCGTGACCACGGTGCCGGAGTCGACGGCGGCAACGCGCTCGATGCCCGTACCCACCATCGGTTTTTCCGGGCGCAGCACAGGCACGGCCTGGCGCGACATGTTGGCGCCCATCAGTGCGCGGTTGGCGTCGTCGTGCTCCAGGAAGGGCACCAGCGAAGCAGCCACCGACACGATCTGCGCAGGCGACACGTCCATGTACTGGATCTGGTCGGCGCTGACCAGCACCGATTCACCCTTTTCGCGCGCAGACACCAGTTCGTCGACGAGACGCCCTTCAGCGTCGAGACCGGCGTTGGCCTGGGCAATGACGTACTTGCCTTCTTCAATGGCCGAGAGGTAATCAATCTCGTTGGTCACCTTGCCATTCGCCACTCGGCGGTAGGGCGTTTCGATGAAGCCGTACTCGTTCAGGCGTGCGTACAGCGCCAGCGAGTTGATCAGGCCGATGTTCGGGCCTTCCGGCGTTTCGATAGGACAGACGCGGCCGTAGTGGGTCACGTGCACGTCGCGCACTTCAAAGCCTGCGCGCTCGCGGGTCAGACCGCCCGGGCCCAGGGCCGAGACGCGGCGCTTGTGCGTGATCTCGGCTAGCGGGTTGGTCTGGTCCATGAACTGCGACAGCTGCGAGGCACCGAAGAACTCCTTGAGCGCCGCGGAAATCGGCTTGGAGTTGATGAGGTCGTGGGGCATCAGCGGCTCTTGCTCGGCCTGGCCCAGACGCTCCTTCACAGCCTTTTCGATACGCGCCAGACCCGTGCGGTACTGGTTTTCCGCCAGTTCACCCACGCAGCGCACACGGCGATTACCCAGGTGGTCGATGTCATCGACTTCGCCGCGGCCATTGCGCAGATCGACCAGGATCTTGACCACAGAGAGGATGTCCTCGTTGGTCAACACCATGGGGCCTTCGGCGCTATCGCGGCCCACGCGGGCGTTGAACTTCATGCGCCCGACGCGCGACAGGTCGTAGGTGTCTGCGCTGTAGAAGAGACGCTGGAACAGCGCCTGCACGGCGTCCTCGGTGGGAGGTTCGCCAGGGCGCATCATGCGGTAGATGGCAACACGCGCGGCGAATTCGTCCGTGGTTTCGTCGATGCGCAGGGTCTGGGAAATGTAGGGACCCTGATCCAGTTCGTTGGTGTAGATGCACTGCAGCTCTTGCACCGACGCCGAACGCAGCTTCTTCAGCAGTGCCTCGGTCAGTTCTTCGTTGGCCTTGGCGAGGATTTCGCCGGTGTCGCCGTCAACGATGTTGCGCGCCACCACGCGGCCAATCAGGAAGTCTTCAGGGACGCTGATGTGCGTGGTGCCGGATTGTTCCAGCTCGCGGGTATGGCGCGCGGTGATGCGCTTGTCCTTGGCCACCACCACCTTGCCCGACTTGTCGGTGATGTCGAAACGGGCCACCTCGCCACGCAAGCGCTCGGGCACGAATTCCAACAGGGCGCCGCTGTCCATCAGGCGGAAGTTGTCATTGACGAAGAAGTTCGCCAGGATGGACTCGGGGTTCAGGCCGATGGCCTTGAGCAGGATGGAGACCGGCATCTTGCGACGGCGGTCCACGCGGAAATACAGAATGTCCTTGGGGTCGAATTCGAAGTCGAGCCAGGAGCCACGGTAGGGGATGATGCGCGCCGAGAACAACAGCTTGCCAGAGCTGTGCGTCTTGCCCTTGTCATGCTCGAAGAACACGCCTGGCGAACGGTGCAACTGCGAAACAATGACGCGCTCTGTGCCGTTGATGATGAAGGAGCCCTTGTCGGTCATCAGGGGCACTTCACCCATGTAGACCTCTTGCTCCTTCACTTCCTTGACCACCTTGGACTGCGCCGTGGACGATTCGCGGTCATAGATAATCAGCTGAACCTTGGCACGCACGGCCGACGCGAAGGTGAGTCCACGGGTCTGGCATTCGCGCACATCGAAGGCGGGCTTGGCCAGGTTGTACTCCAGGAATTTCATCTCGACAAAACCGTTGTGCGAGACGATGGGGAAAGCCGAATTGAATGCGGCCTGCAAGCCTTCAATGGTTCGTTTTTTCGGCGGTACGTTGGCCTGCAGAAACGCTGTGTAGGCGTCCTTTTGCATCTGCAGGAGGTAAGGTACCTTCAGCACGCTGTCGCGGCTGCCGAAACTTTTGCGGATACGCTTGCGTTCGGTATAAGAGTAGGCCATGAGATCTCCGGGCTAAGACTGGGGTCCTGGGTCTTCGACGACGGAACTGCGGAAGGAAATGCCGCAGGCTTGGCGGTTGGCCACTACCAACCATGGCGGACGGCGATGCCTTGCACATCGCCCGGACCAAGGCGCCTTCTGCTGTCGGGTTCGTCAGAAGACACTTGAAAACTGGTGGGAAGCATCCGTCTGCTCCAGCCAGTTTTCAAGTGCGCTCTGGAAGCGCCAAAGGCTGGAGGCCCTGTGAGGACGCTCCAGCCCTTGAAAGAGACCGAGTTACTTGAGTTCGGCCTTGGCGCCGGCTTCCACCAGCTTCTTGACGGCAGCTTCGGCGTCGGCCTTGGCAATGCCTTCCTTGACGTTCTTGGGAGCGCCGTCCACCAGATCCTTGGCTTCCTTGAGGCCCAGGCCGGTGATTTCGCGCACTGCCTTGATGACGGACACCTTGTTGGCGCCAGCGTCGGTCAGCACCACGTTGAATTCCGTCTTTTCTTCGGCAGCAGCAGCGCCAGCGCCACCGCCAGCAGCAGCGGGGGCGGCCATGGCGGCAGCGCTCACGCCAAACTTCTCTTCAATGGCCTTGACCAGGTCATTGAGTTCCAGGACCGTCATGCTGTCGAGAGCGGTCAGAAATGCGTCTTTATCGAATGCCATTTTGATTTCCTAACAATTAGTTAACAGGTCGGTCAGCACATTGCTCAGGCAGCAACGGCTTCGCCTTCGCCTTTTTTGGCCGCCAGGGCACCCAGCACCACGGCGGTGCGGGACATCGGCGACATCAGCAAGCCACACAGCTGGGCCAGCAGCACTTCCTTCGTAGGAATGTTGGCCAGTTGCTTAACGCCGTTGACGTCCAGGGCCTTGCCACCGAAAGCACCGCCACGAATCACCAGCTTGTCGTTGGTTTTCGCGAAATCGGCCACCACCTTAGCGGCGGCCACGGCGTCTTCGGAGAAGCCATAGATCAGCGGACCAGTCATCTGGTCTGCCACCACGTCAAACTGGCTGCCTGCCACAGCACGGCGTGCCAGGGTGTTCTTCAGAACACTCAGGCTCACACCCTTGCTGCGTGCATCAACGCGCAGTTTGGTCATGTCGGCGACCGTGATGCCACGGTATTCCGCAATCACAAGCGTTTGAGCTTTAGCGGCGAGGCTGGTCACTTCACTGATGACCGCTTCTTTCTCACTGCGATTAAGACTCAAGGTCTACTCCTTTAAATGCACTTCGGGACAAGTCCCTTCATGCGCTCTTGTTGCAGCGACCAACTGTGGAGGAAAAATCATTCCATCTGCAGCGGGATCGCCATCTGCGCTGGCCTTGAAGGATTAAGCGCCTGTCGGCACACCAGCGGTCTTGGATGGCCCACCACACGGGTGCGGTAGCCCACCACCGAGGCACCTTTCGGCGCCTCAAGATTTCGCGCAATTACGCTGCGATGGTTTGCGTGTCGATGCGAACACCCACACCCATGGTCGAGGACAGGGCAACCTTGCGAAGGTACAGACCCTTGCTCGTAGCAGGCTTGGCCTTGTTCAGGGCTTCGATCAGCGCAGACAGGTTGGCCTGGAGCTTGTCGTTGTCGAACGAGCGACGACCAATGGTGCTGTGCACGATACCGGCCTTGTCCACACGGAACTGGACCTGGCCAGCCTTGGCGTTCTTCACGGCAGTGGCCACATCCGGCGTCACCGTGCCGACCTTGGGGTTAGGCATCAGGCCGCGGGGGCCCAGGATCTGACCCAGGGTACCAACCACACGCATTGCGTCCGGTGCAGCAATCACGACGTCGAAAGGCATGTCACCCGCCTTGACCATGGCGGCAAGATCGTCCATACCCACGATGTCAGCGCCCGCTGCCTTGGCCTCTTCAGCCTTGGCGCCTTGCGCGAACACTGCGACACGGGTGGTCTTGCCGGTACCGGCAGGCAGCACCACGGCGCCGCGCACGACTTGATCCGACTTCTTGGCATCCACGCCCAGTTGCACGGCCACATCGATCGACTCGTCGAACTTGGCAGTGGCGGCATCCTTGACGATGGCCAATGCCTCGGTCAATGGGTACAGACGGGTGGATTCCACCTTGCCCTGCAGGGCTTTTTGCTTCTTGGTCAGCTTGGCCATTTACACACCCTCCACCGTCACGCCCATGGAGCGCGCAGAACCTGCAATGGTACGAACAGCGGCATCCAAAGATGCAGCGTTCATGTCCTTCATCTTGGTCTTGGCGATTTCTTCCAGCTGAGCGCGGGTGATCTTGCCGACCTTGGTCTTCAATGCATTGGCGGAACCCTTTTCCAGCTTGATCGCCTTCTTGATCAGCGTGGTCGCCGGAGGGGTCTTGATGATGAAAGTAAAGCTCTTGTCTGCGAATGCCGTGATCACGACGGGCAGAGGAAGGCCGGGCTCCACACCTTGGGTCTGCGCGTTGAACGCCTTGCAGAACTCCATGATGTTGAGACCGCGCTGGCCCAGAGCGGGACCAATCGGGGGAGAGGGATTGGCCTTACCAGCTGGCACTTGCAGCTTGATGAAGCCGACGATTTTCTTCGCCATTTTTAAGACTCCTTACGGGTACTAGCGCCTGCCGCAAAACTGCATACAGGCTCCCCGGGGGTTGTCGACTCGTTCATACACAGGGCGTTGAGTCGTAGAAACGCCAATGGACCTGCTGTGTTCAGGTTTTTTCTATCTGGCTGAATTCCAACTCGACTGGCGTGGAGCGTCCGAAAATCATCACGGACACGCGCACACGGCTCTTTTCGTAGTTGACATCTTCCACAGTGCCGTTGAAGTCTGTGAACGGACCTTCCTTGACGCGCACCATTTCACCCACCATGAACTCGATCTTGTGGCGCGGCTTGTCGGTGCCTTCCTGCATCTGACTGACGATCTTTTGCACTTCGTCTTCAGAAATTGGAGCGGGGCGATTTTTGGCGCCCCCCACAAATCCGGTCACCTTGCTGGTGTGCTTGATCAGATGCCAGGTGTCATCGTCCATGACCATCTCGACAAAGACGTAGCCAGGGAAGAGGCGCCGCTCGGTCGTCTTGCGCTGGCCATTCTTCATCTCGACCACCTCTTCGGTGGGCACCAGAATGCGACCGAACTTATCCTGCATTCCAGAACGTGCGATACGTTCAGCGATGTTGCGCTCTACCGCCTTCTCCATGCCGGAGTAGGCATGAACGATGTACCAGCGCAAATCGGGATTGGCAGCAGAAGCGCCCTGCGCAGCACCACCCAGTTCAACATCAGCGCTCATTTATTTTCTCCAGCCCAGGATCAGATCGTAGAGCACCCACTCGAGGGTTTTGTCCGTGAACCAAAGGAACAGAGCCATCACGACAGCAAACGCAAATACGTAGCCCGTCATCTGGACCGCTTCTTTGCGGCTGGGCCAGACCACCTTTTTGGCTTCGCGCCAGGCGTCTTTGGAGAAAGCAACAAGCTGGCGACCAGATTCCGACACCAAAAAGACTGCCGCAGCCAGAGCCAGCCCCACAATCAAAGCACCCCATTGAATCATGGGGCCCTGCTTGCTCAGCAGGTAAAAGCCAGCCACCGAGCCCAAAACCAGCAGCACTACCGCCGCCAACTTTGCTTTGTCCTGCCCTGTACTGACTGTCTCAACTTGCGAAGTGGCCATCACTGCCTATCCTCAATAATTCGGTGCCGCTCAAGACACTGAAGCCCGCCAGAGACTGGCGGGCCTTGGTTGCCACTATCAGATGGCAGGGGCAGTAGGAATCGAACCTACAACCTTCGGTTTTGGAGACCGACGCTCTGCCAATTGAGCTATACCCCTAGACCTTATTACTCGATGATCTTGGCCACGACGCCGGCGCCGACGGTGCGACCGCCTTCACGGATGGCGAAGCGCAGACCTTCTTCCATGGCGATGGGGTTGATCAGCTTG